>NZ_ASSB01000138.1:0-3487 GCF_000520755.1 Paenibacillus sp. 1-18 | reverse complement strand
CGGCCTGCCCATACCCGACACGGGTACGGCTTTCCAGGACATACTCATCCATGCTACCAATGTAACTCTATTTATGATTAGCCGTGAGGGAAAAATCATTGCGGAGCTGATTGGTGAAGGGCAATTTGATGCAGGGCTGGCTGAGGCATACCAAACTCGATATATCCATCCACGCCGACTTGAGGCCCGGCAGCTTTTGGAACGGGGAGTTCAGAGTGGGGAATTACGGGGGGATCTTGATATCGAATTAAGTATTGATCTCATATACGGGCCGATTTTCTATCGACTGCTGGTCACCGGCGGTCTATTGGACGATGTGTATATACACAAATTAGTGGATTCAGCCTTTCAAGGAATTAGAGCGGAATGATGAAAAACCAGAGGATAGCCATTTTTAGTAGCCTGAGAATCGCTATCCTCTAGTCTTTTTCGTTTATTTCATATAACGAATGGGAATTTCATATACGAGAACAATGCTAACAGACTTGATATTAGCTATGGGCTGCTCTGCCTTTTCATTCCAGCCAGCCATTGTTGTATGACTGTTAACCACTGTTTTTTGCTTGGGGAAATATGATGGTTGGCTACATGCAGCAGTCCTGCCTGTAACGTATGGTCATTACCACCTAGCTCCACCACAAAGACGTTTACGATTCTGATGAAGGGTTATACAATTGAATCTTGATCTCGATATATGCTTTGTTCGGGTGTAGTATGAGACCAGCTGCCATTTTTGTACCATACATCGGGTTATGACCACTATGCTCAAAAATAACTTTCTTCACGTTTTCATAGGAGTAGTCAATCGAATCCCATAATGAAACAGGCGCGACCAAATAATCATACCTTCCTAAACCTATAAAAACTGGTTTATGGATATCAGCCAAGGATTGTATCAGATTAAGCTGTCCGAATGCTTCTCCCCATAAATAATCGATTATGGGCATATTCGTGTAGACATCATTTCCACATGTAAGCCGCATCAAAGGTATAATCATAAAAGCTTTGCGCACCCATACGTATACACATATGAACAAATCGTCTATCAGGACCTCTCTTGATATCTTCCTCCAATAAAACAATATCCTTTTCAAAACGCGCCTTTCTTTCTGAACAGGCTGTCTCATTAAAAAGCAAAAAGCTTTGGCGCTGTCTCTCTTCGCTGTTCGTAGGTGCTGAATTTAATAACACCACTTTGTGAACATGATCAGGGTATTGTTTGGCATATTCCAAGGCCATAAAAGCGTGCCCGGAATGGCCTAATATAATAAAGTGATCCGAATGAAGGCATTGTCTTGCTGTTTCTATATCATTGATGACTTTATCCAAAGTATAGTCTTCCGCTTTTAAGCTCTGGTTGGTTTTCCAAATCCCCTATGATCTAGGAAAATGAAATTAAAATATCACTCCCTTTCCTTTGTTCAATTCCCTTGTATTCTCCATAGAACGTTCCAACATTCCAACTCACCTCTGAAAGTTAGGCTTTATCGAGTAAATTTAACATATTATGCCAGTGTATTAAGCTGTGCACTTGGCTACTGATGATCAACCTTGAATTTAAACTCCATTCTGTTAATAGTTCACGTGCTTTGTGCAATCGCATTTTAACTTCAGCTTCATCTATATTAAGTACATAAGAGATTTGTTTGATCGATAACTTTTGAAAATAAGAAAGATGAATCACAATCCGAAAATCCTTTTCCAGCTGGTTGACCGCCTCTCGCAACTTCATCTGTTGGACATTCACAGCTTGAGTAGATTTTTCGAAGTCGTGGGGTGATTCTTTAATAGTATCTGTTCCCCTCCTGCTATGCATAATTTGATTACATTCATAAATCAGGATACGAATTACCCGTGTTTTAAAATGCTCTGTTCCCCGTAAAGAATGCATGCCTCTATAGACTTGAAGAATCGTTTTTTGAAAAGCAATCACAAAATCTTCGTCATGTTCGATAATAGCTTTTGCCAAGCCGTAAAGCTCAAGCTCCAGCCTCCGACATAGCTGAATCAATGCCTCATGATCACCTCGCTGCGCTCTATTGTATTCCTGTTCCATGTTATACACGATGATGCCCTCTTCTTTCTTCATAAAGTAGTTCCTTGCGTGTATATAATAAATAGATATGTACTTATGTATATTTTTTTATACTCGAGTTTATTTATTTTAATGCTATAATAAAGCGGTATAAAATTACTGTCAAATTGTTTGGTAGGAGAAACAGATATATGACCAAAAAAGAACAAATTATTGAAGCTGCCAAGTCCTTATTCCGTGACATTGGTTATCATCATACTTCCATCCAGGATATATTGGAGAAGTCGGGTGTCTCAAAAGGCACTTTTTATAATTATTTTTCTTCTAAACCTCAACTGATACTTAATATCATTCAAAATGTCGATGCAAAAGTGGAAGAACAGCAGAAACAGTTACTGGCAGAGGGCGATCCTCACAGCAAGGAGATTTTATATTCCCAGTTGGGGCTAAAGCACGCTATTTATAGCCGAGAAAATATTTTGGAGCTGTACAATATTTCGATGGCTGAGAATGATGAAGCGTTAAGAAAATATATGGCGACAAGTCATTATAAGGAGCTAAACTGGTTAGCCAGACGTTTAATCGAAGTTTATGGTGTTGAAATTGAAGCCAGTGCAATGGATTTATCCACTCATTTTATTGGGGGAATCGGATACCAGTTCAGGTATTCCAATCAAATGAACCTGGACACGAATAGTTCGGATATACTAGCTTACAATATCGTTCGGTTAGAAAAAAATATAGAAATAACCAAGCAGCATAAGCATGTACTTTTTCCATTTCATATTGAAAATAACGATGAAGATCAAGAGGTAGTTGTAGCACATATTAGAAATCTATTAGGTCAAGAAGATACGGATCGGACTTCTGAAGAACAAGAGTTAATCGACTTTATTCTGGACGAATGTCAAAACCCTCGTATTAGATGGAGCATTTGTGAAGGAATAGCAAGGCAACTTAAAATTCTATCCTCCTCCTCTTCTACTAAAGACCGGAATTACAATGAGCTTTTTAATATGGTTTACAAACAAGCGAGAAAGAGTAGCTCCCACCTATAGTTCCTTAGCAAGCAATTGCAGCGAGAGCCGACAGAAAAACGAAAGGATGGCTTCGTTATATTGCATCCATGCTTTCGTTTTCATGCTAGTGAATGCGTTCTATAAGTAAACAGTAAAAAAAGCCCGCTACCACTAGAGGTAGCGAACTTTTGTATTACGGCTATTACATGATCCTAGTCTTTTAGATGTTTATCAAAAAACTTCTTAACCACATCTAATGTATGTGGCTGAGTAAAGGCAATGTGTCCAGCTCCCGTAATTTTGTACATGGTGACATCATTACCCGCTTGCTTAAGTGCTCGGTAGAACTCCAAGCTTTGTTCGTAAGGCACCACGTCATCCTGATCCCCGTGCATAATTAAACGACCACCTGCTCAAAGCAGGTGGATTTTGA
>NZ_ASSB01000137.1:0-22413 GCF_000520755.1 Paenibacillus sp. 1-18 | reverse complement strand
CAGCCTTGCACGCCATGGCCGGCAAGATTGAGCTCCAGGATGTAAAGCATCTGGAGCAGGGCATTACGGTGACGCTATTGTAATCAGCGTCACTTTTTTTATTCCATTTAACTTGTTTAATGCAACGAATATACTTTGCCTCTAAAGACGCCATTTTCTAACTTATTTTACAACAAAACCCTGTTTTCGAGTATATTTTTCATACATATGTGTGACTTCGAAGGACCCAATTTGACCAGTGAATCTTGAAACGCTGCAATTTCCTCTATCGTCGCGGTTTGTATCTTGATGAGATAATTAAACTCCCCACTGATCCGAAATAAATCGGTAACCTCCTTCGCCTCTTCACAAAAATCGACCAACTCCTGGCAATGTTCTGTCTTTAATAAAATAAAGTGGTTGTCCCTCGAGTCAGTTCCCGTAAATTAAATACAGCACTATACCCCGAGATGACCTCTTTCTCTTCAAGCTTGACCATTCTTTCTTTAACGGACGGTTGAGACATGGAAATTTCCTTACTGATCTGGGAAATAGAAATCCGGGCATCATGCTGAAGTAACTGCATTATTTTGTGGTCTATATCATCTATATGATGCTGCATATCAAGCACCTCCTGATTTGATTTTAGAAAATTAATATTTTTCATCCCAATTATCTTTTATTTAATAACTAATATAGTAAAAAGATCTTATTTTAAGTATATATGCATCTAATAATTATTCATATAATAAGGTTTACTTAATATAAGGAGGATCTGAAATGAGTGTAAAGGGATTAGCTCATGTGGCCATCCGAGCCCTGTGGATGAAATATATCAAAAAGCCCTTGCCCACGGAGCAAGAACCTTTGTCGAACCCAATCAGCTTACACTTGGCGAACCTCCTCTAGTTGTAACAAATGCATTAGTCCACGCAGCTATTCAAAAGATCCACTTCCCGGGGAAGCGAATCTTTTTATACCCCATTATCTTCCACCTCAATTCTTATGGAGTTAAACTACTCCTAAATAAGTCCGATATATTGATTATCGCTTATTTAAAGGAGTAGATTATCATCTCAGTTGATTTTAATGTGTATTGGTTTCATTTTAGCTCCGAGCTCCTGATGCCGTTGTTCAGCCTGATCGGACTGCTGCTCATCTATTTGGGATTCAGAACGATCCGTCGCCATCGTTATCGTAAACGCCACTGGGTCCGTACTAAAGGGCAAATCGTTGATGCGCATATCGAAGTAGACATTGATGTCGTTCCCTTTGACCGTGATGACCCGGTAGATACCAGCTACACCCGTCGATTAAGGGTACGCTTCTATACAGCTTCAGGTGAAGCCATAGAATTCTGGAATCCTTTTAGCACCAATCTAAGCTTCAACCGGGTTGGCAGTAAGATCAATGTACTATACAATCCGGCCAACCCACGGGACGCACGAATTGCTGGCGGTGTAAATGGTGCAGGCTGTCTGGCCTTTATGTTGTTTTTGATCGGTGTCCCCTTTGTTTTGAGCGGGATATTCGCTTTATTAAAGTTGTTCTTCTAACAAGGTTTGGATCACAGACTGGTGATAAAATTGATAGCCATATAAATAGCCAGACCTAAAATAATCAGTGCCGATATTTTATTGAGCATTGTGCCGAACCTTGCTCCTGAACCCATACGTCCTACGAGACGCCCAGCCATTGCCAAACCGATAAACCATATCCACGATACTGACACGGCGGCCAGGCCGAAGGCCCAGTGTTCCCCGCCGTCATATTGGAGGGAGCTGGTTCCAATTACACCAACCGTGTCAAGTATGGCATGTGGGTTCAGCAGTGAGACCGAAGCGGCAAAAATCATCTGGCGTTTCGGCAGCATCGGCTGACTTTCTCCCGAGGAAGCTGCCTGTGATCTCCAAAGGGTCCAGGCCATATATAACAAAAACAAACAGCCTGCGGCATAGAGCACATTCGTGAGCCATAGAAACCGCTGCAAAACAAGGGATACGCCGCCAACTGCAAGCGTGATCAGGATGGTGTCACAGACACCCGCTGTAATGACGGCAGGCAGTGCATTGCGAAACCTCGACTGTGACGCCCCCTGATTAAACACAAATACATTTTGCACTCCCAAAGGCAAAATCAATCCCAGCGCCAATAAAACGGCATGGATAATAGCTCCCAGCATGTTATGTACTCCCCCAAAAATGATTGTATATTTTTCTCTTATCTTCTGATCTTTTATTCCTGTACTTGATGTCATTAGTGTTCTGTGTGTTCTGTGTGTTCCTGCGTGCCCGGTACGTTTTGCATATGCTCCAATTGCTTCACGATAAGCTGATAATCCTGTGGATAGTTCATGTTGAACACAGCTTGCTTCCACATGTCCAAGCTCGCACCCGGCCATTCGCCAGCTGACTCATAACGGACGTTCAGGGAATTCAGCCAGTCGATCAGACGTAGACGACCACTACGCAGACATTGCTCAGCAGACGGCAGCACACTTCGATGATATAAGCCTAGCAACGGATGTATACGTCCCTCCACAGTAGGGATCACCGCCTGTAATGCTGGTTCTGTTGGCTGGGGCAACAAGCAATCTCCGGCCAAAGATCCTTGCTCTCCTTGCACTTGTTGCTTCCTTTGTTCATTGGTTGTCTCCTTCGCCGCTGCCCCGTTCGTAGTGTGAGCCAGTAAAGCACGCAATATTTCTGGCTGCACAAAGGGCATATCACAAGCTACTACGATTCCCCATTCCGTTGTGGAAGCAGAAAGCCCTGCATGAATGCCGCTCAAAGGACCCAAGCCGGGGTATAAATCTGCCATCGTTTCCAGCCCAAGTCCACTATACTGTTGTATATCCCGAGTCACTACAATAACCCGTCCCGCAACTTTCCCTAGCACAGCAGCTATTCTCTCCAGTACCGTAACTCCTCCAAGCTGGAGCAGCGCTTTGTCCTGCTCCATTCTGCTGGATCGTCCACCTGCCACGATAATTCCAGTCACCTCAAGCATCACCATCGCACCTCCTTTTTCCTAGAAAAAATCTATCATTAAACAGCGATAGCTCTAATAATAGCATCTATTATAAAGCATAAAAAAGGCGATCCACACGGACCGCCAAAAAAGAGTACCTATTCGTCTTTATTCAGAAAAAAATAACCCTAAATTCCCCTGATTATGGATTATGTATCGGCTATTCTATGTATAAACTTTAGGTCTTAAGAACCTATTAATAAATAAAGATTTTGTAACCACCAAGGCATCTGCTTAAATCAACCATATATAGACTCAAATGCTGTAGTTCGTCTACATGTCGCCCCTAGGAGTAGTAAAAATAAAAACCAGCAAAATAAGCAATATTTATAAAGTTTGCTTAAGCCATTACCAAATAAGTATCCTCAAATAAATATTACATAATTGTTAATTTATTGGTTTGTTAACCCTTTCAACACATGATACATTGGAATAAAGAACCTCCCCACAGATCGACATCGATGCGCAGTTCTCTATCGGGCTAAGAAAGGAATGGCTTGTCTTGCAAAAGAGAGAAATTCAAGAGAGTTCTCTATATTCCCTAAAGCTATATAATTTTTTTCTATATGGAGCCATGGTCATTTTCTCCAGCTTCTTCCCATTGTATTTGCAAGATATCGGCATGGACAAGCTTGAGATCGGGAGCCTGATGGCCATCGGACCTTTTGTATCCGTATTCGCGAACCCTTTCTGGGGATATACAAGCGACCGGAGCCGCAATCTCCGTCGTATTCTGCTATTTATGATTATAGGTACATTGTTATTGCTGCAAGCTTTATTTCATGTCCATACGTATGTCATGATTTATGTGTCGATGATTGGCTTTTATTTTTTCCAAAGCCCTCTATTCGCCCAGAGCAACAGTCTTATTCTCAGCTACATTGAGGGCACGGATCGGAAATTCGGTTCGTTTCGCATATGGGGTTCCTTCGGCTGGGCAGTAACTGCGGCAGTTGCTGGCATACTCATTGACCAAACGGGAATATCCAGCATATCCACCATCTTCACGGTACTGCTTCTGGCTGCACTGATCTGCACCTTAACGATCCCACCACTGAAAAGCACGGTGGAGACGGCAGCCATTCATTTGCGTGGCTTTGGCAGCATTTTAATGAACGGTTACTTTATATCCTTTATTTTATTGGGTATCCTTGTATCCATCCCGAATTCAATCAACAGCGCCTTTATGTCCCTGTACATCACCGAGCTGGGCGGTTCCAAGCTGATGCTTGGCTTTGCCGTCTTTATGTCATCGGTATTCGAAATTATTGTCTTTTTGCTGTTTGATCGCTTTTTGAAGAAAAAAATGACCGTGATGATCGGCTGTCTGACTCTCGTCAGCTTGCTATTTGCCCTACGTTGGGAACTGATGGCCCTGGCCACAGACCCGATTCAGATCGTATTCATTCAGGCACTTCATTGCATTACCTTTGGTGGCTATTTTTATGTAGGTACTCAATTAACCGTCCTGTTCACTCCTACTGCTTACCGTTCCTCCGGGCAGGCTGTATATACTTTGACCTGGAGTGGCATTTCCGGCATCGTTGCAGGTTTCGCGGGGGGCTGGCTGTTCCAGAACTTCGGTGGCGAGATGATGTACAACGTAGGGGTCTTCTTTGCCCTGCTTGGCTCTGTGGGATTCGCCATCATGTGGTATATGCTGTACAAGAACGGCTACCAGCCTTGCCATGCAGGCGAACATAAACGAATAAAAGAGGCCCCATAACACCATAAAAATGCGGCATCCTATCGTCAAGGAAGCACTTATCAAAAAAGAGCAAGTAAACGTAAAATAAAGGAGTCTGCCCGCGGGCAGACTCCTTTATTTACTTGGTAGCACGAAGCTGCCTTTGATCCACTTTTTCCAAGCACCTATTGCTTAGGCAATTGGAAAGAGCTTTTCAGCGATACAACACGGTTAAATACAGGCTCGCCCGGCTTGGACAGCTTCGGATCGACACTGAAATAACCATGACGGAAAAATTGGAACTTGTCCTGTGCTTGAGCCTCTTTCATGTTCGGCTCCACATAGCCATGAGCAATTTCCAAAGAGTTCGGATTCAATTGATCAAGGAATGTTTTTTCCGATCCGTCCTCTTCAACCACTTCAGGTTCCTCTGCATTAATCAAAGGCTCATACAAACGGAATTCGGCCGGAACTGCCTGAGTAGCCTCTACCCAGTGGATCGTACCCTTCACTTTACGTCCGGTAAAGCCTGATCCACTCTTCGTTTCTACATCATAAGTACAGTGAATTTCCGTTACATTTCCGTCCGCATCCTTAATCACATCGTTGCATTTAATGAAGTAGGCATGTTTGAGACGTACTTCATTACCAGGGAACAAACGGAAGTATTTGCTTGGTGGATTTTCCATAAAATCCTCACGCTCAATGAAAATTTCACGAGAGAACGGAATTTGGCGTGTACCAAGCTCCGGATTTTCTGTGTTGTTTTCCGCCTCCAGCATTTCAACCTGTCCCTCAGGATAGTTGGTGATAACCACCTTTAACGGATCAATGACTGCCATGGTACGAGGTGCCTTGAGCTTCAAGTCCTCACGTGCAAAATGCTCCAGCACCTGCAAATCGATGACTCCATAGGCTTTGGAGATACCTGTCTCGTAAACGAAATTGCGGATGGCCTCCGGCGTATAGCCACGACGACGCAAGCCGGAAATCGTCGGCATACGTGGATCATCCCAGCCATCTACATGCTTCTCATCTACCAGAAGCTTCAGCTTGCGTTTGCTGGTTACCGTTTGAGCCAGATTCAGCCGTCCGAATTCATATTGATGAGGTACCTTTTCCATTTCACATTCAGCTACAACCCAGTCATACAGTGGACGTTGATCCTCAAATTCCAGCGAACAGAGCGAGTGGGTCACGCCCTCAATAGCATCCTCCAGCGGATGTGCATAGGAATACATCGGGTAGATGCACCATGTGTCACCTGTATTGTGGTGTGGTGTGTGCGAAATGCGGTAAATAACCGGATCACGCAAATTGATGTTCGGCGAAGCCATATCAATCTTGGCGCGCAGCACTTTTTCACCGTTCTGATATTTACCCGCACGCATCTCTTCAAACAGCTTGAGATTCTCTTCGATGCTGCGATCACGATAAGGGCTATTTTGTCCAGGCTCAGTCAGCGTGCCACGAGTTTCGCGGATTTGGTCCGCGCTTTGGTCATCCACATAGGCCTTCCCTTTTTGGATCAACAAAATGGCACGTTTGTACATTTCATCAAAATAATTGGAGGCAAAATGTTTTTCTTCCCATTCATAGCCGAGCCACTTCACGTCCTCTTGAATGGAGTTCACGTATTCCGTATCTTCCTTCGCCGGGTTGGTATCGTCAAAACGCAGGTTCGTGCGTCCTCCGAATTCATCTCCCAGTGAGAAATTGATCCAGATGGCTTTGGCATGTCCAATGTGCAAATATCCGTTTGGCTCAGGCGGAAAGCGTGTAACAACCTCCTTTACCTTACCCGTTCGTAGGTCTTCCTCAATGACACTTTTAATAAAATTGGGGGGAGTGATCGGCTTCTCCACGCTAATCAACCTTTCTTCCGTATAATCTGTGCAAAACCTGTTCCCTTAAATATACCCTTTCACAACACATAACTCAATAAAATGAAAATCCATAAGCTCTCTACAGCAAAAAAAGGTGCAAGTTATGAAAAAGAGTTAACATTTTCGGTAACTAAATTCGTTATAGTGTATATATCTTTTATTTTGCCCGGAAAAGGAGATCCACCTGTGCTCAAGCTGCTCATCGTAATCCTGCTGTCTATGCTGTTGTCCTCTTCCGTGATGACACCCGTCCATCCTTCATCAAGTCCGATGACCCGGCCTGTACAATCTCGTCCGCTGGCCGTCGCCCCAGAGGACCCATCCGTCAATTTATACGCTGTGAATCCATCACAGGGACTGTTCCGTTCAGCCGTGCTGGAAATCGGTCAGCAGCACCGCACATTTGGATGGTCAGGCTCGGCAGATATCTCCACCCCGCCAGAGTTATATTACAAAGATGTAAACGGGGATGGTGTCCGTGAAGCCGTCATAATCATTACACGTGCCTCGGGAACGGGTGTCGAATTGCAGGAACTGCACATCGTTGACGCACAGACGATGGAAGAGTACGCTGTCGAATCAGCGGCAGACGCCGTTTCCCGGCGTGTACAGAGTCTTGTAGAGCTGCGTGACCGCAGCCAGCAGGTGCATATCGCAGTCACGATTGACGGCGCCACTACACACACGATGAATGCAAAAGCATCAGCTTTTTACGATGATCCGTCCCAGTTTACAAAGCAGCTCGATTTCAGCTCTGTCGTGATGTACGATGCCGAACAGACCTCTGTAAGAGCCACCGTATCAGGCAGTGTATCGCCAAGCGAATTTGTAGGAGATTTGAAGCTAAAGTATGTATACGAGCATGGGCGGTTCCAGGTAGGACCTATAGAATTTGAAGCTTCCTCTCCGTTTTGACGACTCTCGCAGAATAAGGTAGCATGGGATTAAATGCTAGACTGGCTGTTTAGCGATTTTCCGAGTGAAAGAGGGGATCAATCATGTTTACATACGCATTGGACGAACGCACAGTCCTTCGGCCGCTCACCAAGGAGCATGTGCAGCCTCTGTTTGAGCTGATCGAAATGTCCCGTGACCGCTTGCGTCAATGGCTTCCATGGGTAGACTCTACCACGGAAATCAGCCATACAGAGCAGTTCGTACAGAGCGCCCTGAAACAAGCCGCAGAGAATGGCAGCCTGACCGCCGGAATCTGGATGGATAACGAGCTTGCTGGCATTATCAGCTACCACGAGATTAATTGGACTCACCGTTCAGTCAGTATTGGATACTGGCTTGGACACGGTTACGAAGGACAAGGCCTCATGACCAGCGCCTGCCGCGTATTCGTCGAATATGCGTTAATGGAGCTGGATTTGCATCGGGTCGAAATCCGTTGCGCAACTACGAACCGCCGCAGTCGCGGTATCCCGGAGCGTCTGGGCTTTGTGCTCGAAGGCATTATACGCGAAGCAGAGCTGCTGCCCGATGGCTATATGAACCACGCAGTGTACGGTATGCTCCAAAAGGAATGGAAGCAGCTTCGGTAACCATGCAACATCAAACAACGCCGCAGTCCATAGGGTCTGCGGCGCTGTTTATTATGAGCCGGACATTAATAAGAATGCTGCTGTCTGCGGCCTCCGGCCTATTTTAAGAAATAGGCCATTAGCACATCATCCACAAATTGGCCTGCGATGTAAAATTCCTCATGCAAACGTCCTTCGATCGTAAATCCGCATTTTTCATAAAACATAAGGGCTTCCGTGTTACAGGACAGTACCCGCAAGCTTAATTTGCGTATGCCCTCAGCGGCTGCAATGTCCTTCATGGAGTTCATAAGAGCCGTCCCGATACCTTTGCGATGATAATAGGGATGTACGGCTATATTGATTTCCAACACGTGACAATTACTGGCCAACAGCGTTGGAGGACGAAATCCGATATACCCGCAGAGCACTTCCTCCTCGATGGCAACCAGTTGGGAGCCTGGAGGCGAATTGCGTAGAAACTCCCCGCGCGACTTCCATGACAGCGAAGCAGGGGCCGTTCGTTCATTCCATACCAATTCATCCAGCGCAATCAGATCAGGAGCATCCTTCATCTTCGAATGACGTATCGTCAGGGTTTGACTTGTAAACAATTCCTTTCAATCCTTCCTGTGAAGGCTTTCCTGAAGCAATAACTGTAGCCATCCGCACTTATTGTACCATAATCACGGCTCATTACTGAACTTTTATTGGGACTTAAGAACTGGTAGCATCTGCCTTGCTAGTAGCTTCGAAAGTATCTAGATCATGCCAAAAACGGTTTAACCAGCTATGCAGAACAAAAAATAGAATCGACAGCACCGCTACCCCCAATGCCAGCCAAACCGCGGGCGGTAAACCGCCACCATCGTACAACTTCCCCATAATATAAGGCCCCATCACCCGTCCGGCTGCGCCAATGCCCCCCACAAGTCCAATGTAAAAGGGCGCTCCTCGCCCCCCGTGATCAGACAGAAATGCCGGAACCGCTGGTGCAATCAGCATTTCTCCCAGCGTAGCCAAAACCATAGCGAATACCATCCCCGTATAGTTCTGTGTACCCAGTATAACGATATAAGCTGCCAGGTAATCCTCCGGCCCACGTCATTTGGGCTGAAGCATGCCGGGCGTAGAGACGTTTGATCCAGAAAATTATCGGCTGTGCAGCAAAAATAAGAATACCATTCAACGTCCACAGGAGCCCGTACATCGTTTTAGGCAAGCCCTGCTCGATAATAAATGGAGATACTCCCGTATTCCAGATCGAATTGCCAAACCATAAAAAAAGCGACCCCAAGCCTACAAAAAGATACAGTCTGGTATCACGAAACAGCAACCGCGCTGGTATATCTTCTTTTTTCTTCACAGACTTGCTGAGATGCACTTCCCCTTCTTCCCGATCCACCCTGCTAAGATAGGACCAGAAAAATCCGGCAAATATTGCAGAGGCTACCCCGTTCATCACAAAGCTGAGCTGATAGGAAAGATCCGCCAGAACGCCGCTCAAGCCCGTTCCCAGTGCCACCCCGATATTATTGGCGACATAAATAATATTAAACAGCTCGCCACGGCGGTCAGCAAAGCGAAAGCCTACAAAGGCTTGAATCGCAGGCACAGATACCACATTAAAAAAGCCGATAAAGCCCATCATGATGACAAACGCAATCCAATGGCCGCTGGTAAAAGGGAGCGCGAGAAGTCCCAGCGCGTTCATAGCCAGTGAACCGACAATCAGCTTTTTGGCTCCAATACGATGATAAAGGGCTCCTCCTAGTACCTGACCAAAAATCCCGCCCAGAGATTGCACTAAAATTGCAATCCCCGCATCTCCCATACTGCGGTTCAGCTCGTCAAACACATACATACTGACCAGCGGCCACATCAGGGAGCTTCCGGCGGAATTAATCAGGCTGGCGAAGAGAAACACTTTAACTTCTTTTGGATAAGACTCCAACCATTTTATATTTTTTGTTTCTCCTTTAGTATGCGACGCCATAAAAGGCATAAGCTCATTGGCGCTTCACATTCACCACCGTTGAAAAGAAAGTGGCCCCCTGCCCCATATCCGACAGCCGATCAGAGGTTAACGCATTGGCACGCTGTCTGCGCCCCTTGTCTTCCCACCATAGCCCTTGGCTAATCACGGTACCGGGCAGCATCAGGTCCGTAACTTTGGCTTTCAGCTCATACGTTCCCCGATCATTCCATACGGTAACCAGATCCCCATCCACGATGTCTCTTGTCTGAGCATCCTCCGGGTGAATTTGTAGCAAAGGCTCCCGCTCCAATCGCTGATGCTTGGGCAAGTTGGCGAAGGTGGAATTCAGAAAATTATGGTTTGGCGGCGAAATAAACATCAGTGGAAACCGCTCGCCCGCTTGTGGTCGCTGCTCTCCATCATACCCTTCGATCAGCGGCACATACGTAGGCATCGCAGGCAGACCCATTTGCTTCATCCGTTCCGAATACAGCTCAATTTTGCCCGAAGGCGTGGTTAGCTGATCCAAATAGGTAGCTTTGGGCGTCATGTCCAGCTTTACAAAGGGTGATGCTTGCAAGGCTTCTAAAGTTACACCCTTAAGATAAGGATTCGTTGGGTTATCCAGCGCGCTCGCGATCATGTCCTCTTCACTTTCCGTAAATGCAGCTTCATCAAAGCCCATGGCTCGTCCGAGCAGGCTAAACAGCTCATAGTTGCTTTTGCTTTCTCCGAGCGGAGCAATGACTGGCTTCTGCATCTGGATATAGTGATGCCAGTAGGATTTGTACAGGTCTGTACCTTCAAAAGAAGACGATGCAGGCAGCACGATATCGGCATAGCGGGCCGTATCGGTCAGAAACAGGTCATGCACGACCGTGAATAGATCCTCCCGTTCAAACCCCTGCGTCACCCGTTTCGCATCCGGTGCTACGACCACCGGATTGCTGCAATATACGAACAGCGCCTTGATGGGCTCATCCTTTTGCAGCAATGCTTCTCCGATCCGGTTCATGTTGATCACCCGGGCATCCGGGTTCCGGCGCAGATCAGGACGCGCAAGATTGGTGCCGTTCAATTTGGCATAAGCGCCATTGGAGCGTGAAGCGCCCCCTCCATGCTTGAGCCATTGTCCAGTGAGCGCGGGCAAGCATGTTACCGCACGTACATTCATGCCGCCATTATCATGATGCTGTACGCCGTTGCCGATATTGATATACGCCGCTCGCGCCTGTCCGTACATCTCCGCTAGGCGGATAATATCCGCTGCGGGTACACCCGTGATACGCGCTACCCGCTCTGGGGTGTACGCCTTAACATGCTCGCGCAGCTCCTCATGACCTACCGTGTAGCGGTGCAAAAATTCGTCGTCCGTTAGCCCTTGCTCGAACAGCACGTTCATCATTCCCAGCGCGAGCGCCGTATCCGTCCCTGGATATAAAGGAATGAACCAATCCGCCCATTGCGCCGTCCGGTTACGATGAACATCAATAACAACCACCTTGGCACCTTTTTTACGTGCCTTCTCGGCCAATACGACCTGATGCATGTTCGTGCTGATGACATTTCCACCCCATACAATAATGAGGTCTGCATCCTCTGTGTCCTCCGGGCTGGTTCCCCCTTTAAAACCCATGACAGATGCCCAGCCTTCATTCCCAGCTACGCTGCAAATCGTCTGGTCTAGCTGGCTAGAGCCCAGCGCATTAAAAAAACGGCGATCCATCCCATCCACACTCAATACGCCCATATTGCCATAAAAGCTGTAGGGGAGAATTGATTCCGGGCCGTCCGTACGAATCAACTCCTTGAACCGGCCTGTAATGGTATCGACTGCCTCCTCCCAGCTAATTCGTTCAAACTTTCCTTCTCCCTTGGGGCCTACACGCTTCAGCGGATAGAGCACCCGATCAGGGTCATATACCCGCTCCGTCATATTACGAACTTTATTACAAATGGCCCCTTTTGTAATGGGATGATCCGGGTTGCCAGTCACCTTGACAATTTTTCCATTTTCCTTGTGAAGCAGGAGCCCACACGTATCTGGGCAATCTAGCGGGCACACAGCCGGAAAAATACCATTGGCACGCTCCGTCATCTGCTGCCCCCTTTGCAAGTCTGGTTGAAGCGTAGCCTCAGGAGGCGCGCTGTTGCGATGATCCATGTGTTGATGCTCCTTTCCATTACTGTTTCCAAAAATCACACTGCTCTTATCATATCTACAGCTATGACCTATGGCAAGAGAAGGTTTTGTCATGCAGCTTCTGATCAAAAAGCCAAAAAATCCGCCTGCTGCATAGAGCAAAACGGATTTTTGCAAAATCACAATTATTTTTTTAGAGCCCTGTTTCATCTTTACTTGGCAGGGGTAAAAAAGATCAAGGCATTAGGGACGAGAGCACACTCATCCTCCATGCCAAATCATGGACCACTCCCAAAAAAATCCGCCATGATAGGTTTCGTTCCCCCGGACCTGTCATGGCGGATTTACTTGGTTCGATTCTGTTAAGAGTAACGAATCAAATGCGATCACTCAGCTGATTTGGAGCAATCGGAGCAGCAGCTTGAGTTCCGCTTATTGGATGTGCATCGGCATGCGGCTTTTTCAAATAGGCTAACCAATAAGCCCCAGCCACAAACAGACTTCCTCCAACCAAATTTCCCAACCAAACCGGAATAAAGTTCATGATATAATCTGCCCATGAAAAATGGCCTGCAAAGATAGCTGCCGGAATGAGGAACATATTGGCCACAACGTGCTGGAAGCCAATAGCAACAAAGGACATTGTAGGGAACCAAATCCCCATAATTTTTCCACCTGTTGAATCCGTGCTATATGCCAGCCATACAGCCAGTGCTACTAGCCAGTTACATCCAATACCAGATATAAACGATTGCAAAAAGCTTTCATGCAGTTTATGACCTGCCATATCCACCACTTTCTCCAAATAAGGACCTGCCTCTGTCAGACCCAGCACATGACCGAAAAAAAATGCAACAAATAACGCACCTGCAAAATTACTGAGCGTAATAATCACCAGATTACGAAGCATGGCCCCAGTCTTAATCCGTCCTGCCCATCTCGCCAAAGGGACAGCCATCATATTACCAGTCAGCAATTCTCCGCCAGCGATCAATACTAATATCAGCCCTACAGGGAACACGGAAGCCCCTATAAAGGTAGCAATACTCCCCCATTCCTTAGGCGCGCTTGCAATAACCCGTATATCCAGCAAGAACCCGAGTGCAATAAATGCACCTGCCAAAAATCCCAATACCACCGACACAGTCCACGGGTTGTTCGCTTTGGCCACTCCTGTTTCCACCGTCTTTTCGGCGATTTGCCCCGGTTTATAGCTTGCCATATGTCCCCGCTCCTTTAACATCTTTTTATTCAAATATTCTTCTCTCATATTTTATTTAAAATCAGTGATTTTGTTTGTGAAAAAAATCACTTTCTTAGTTATAAAAAAACAGCCCTTGGAAAAAGGACTGTCTTTCTGTATTATTGCATCTACTGCGCTACTACGCGCTTTACATTTAATTGTATTCTTCCTTTTCAACTGCTCTCAAGAACCAAATAACTCCGCCGAGGCCGATTACCGCCACAGCTACAAGAAAAAGGATATAAAACAAACCCATTATCTACTTACCCCCTAATCCTTATGCTCTCTATATTGTACTATAAGGATTCGTTCATACGTCTTAGATTGTTGACAAACTTATGAACAATGTCACAGACAAATCAAATTATACGGTAACTGGTTTTCGTTCAGCCAACGAAGGCAATGCTTGCAGCCCTGCTGCATTCAAGAAATTCCAAGGCTTGTTATAATGCGGCTGGAAGAAGAAATCGACAAAGGCCAGCTGGTCAATGGTCATATGATTTTGAATGGCCACAGATAGCGTATTAATAGATTGAGTCAAATCCACCTTCGACATAATTTGAGCGCCAACAATTCTCCGTGTCTCCTGCTCATATACCACTTTCAGCAGCACCTTTTCAGAGGTTGGCATAAATTCAGGCCGATAGCTGTCCTCAATGGTTACGGCCTCAATATTCATTCCTTCGTCTGCTGCCGCCGCTTCCGTCAGACCTGTTCCTGCAATATTGTCTTCATAAATTTTGATACCCGAAGTTCCTTGTGTTCCCATGTAGGCAATGGTCGGTTGTACCAGATTGCGTGCCACCAGCGTACCCATACGAACCGCGTTCGTTGCCAGTGGGATATAAGCCGTTTTGCCTGTGGGGTTGTAGCGAATTGCACAGCTATCACCTGCTGCAAACACGTCCGGGCAGCTACTTTGCATATAATTGTCTACAATGATCGCACCGTTAGGCATCATATCTACCTGACCTTTGAGCAAATCTGTTTGAGGACGGAATCCGATGCAAAGAATAACAAGCTCTGTTTCATATTCTCCTTGAGAGGTCACGACTTTACTCACCTTGCCATTCGTCCCCTCAAACCGACTCACGGTTTCGCCCAGTACCAGCTTGATGCCGTGTTCTTTCAGAGAATTTTCAATCCGGTCTGTATACTCGTGGTCCAAATATTTATTCAATATACGATCAGCGCTGTCGATCAGCGTTACGTTTTTACCGTTCATTTGGAAAGCTTCCACCAGCTCAACACCGATGTAGCCGGCTCCGACAACTGTGATGTTCTGTACATGCTTGGCTTTCTCAATAATTTCATTCGAATGATTATAGTTTTTACAGAGCAAAATATGATCAAGCTCAATGCCTTCCAGCTTCGGAATAATAGGCCAAGAGCCTGTCGTTACAATCAATTTATCAAATGTGTCCGTAAATTCTTCACCTGTTTGGAGATTACGTGCACGCAGCGTTTTGCCTGCTGTATCTACATTCGTTACCTCATGAAGCATCTTGGTCACTACACCCATGTCAGCCAGCTGATCCGGGGATGAATAAAACAATCCGTGCGGGTCCTTGACGACACCACCTACGTACAGTGCAATACCACAAGATAAAAATGAAATATTATCATTACGCTCGTAAACGGTAATTTCAGCTTCTGGATAACATTTAGCTGTGTTGACGATAGCTGCCGTGCCTGCGTGTGTACATCCGATAACTGCTACTTTCATGTTAAATTCCTCCTTGGTGTGTGGGCAACATTATATAATAATTGTGAATTGTTTCACGTAACCAAATTGTTTCTTGTGATTTTTTTCACTTCATGCACTCATTATAGTGTGATATTTTTCACATTACAATAGCTTTTTATGATATTCACAATTTGTCCACAATTAAAAAAATCAAGGATGCACATAGCCTGTCATTTGATGAGGCAACTTAATGCTTTATATAGTTTTCCCTGTATGACCCTGATTATGCCTTTAAATCAACTTTCAAAAGAAGCAGCGACCATCCAGTAAATGTGATATATAGACAGCAAAAAAGGGCCGTTTTCCCGAAGAAGTACCGGAAAACGAACCCTTTTAAACATATACTTTGAAGCTACAGCAAGGCTATTATAGCAATTGCTCAATGACCGTTTTCATGGCCTCCGGTGATTCCTTAGGCTCAAAACGGGCCACAGGCACGCCATCACGGTTCACAATGAACTTCGTGAAATTCCATTGAATCGTACCCTTTTCCTGCTCTCCAGGCTGCTGCTGCTTCAAATAATCAAATAGAGGCGCTGTATCTGGACCGTTGACATCCACTTTGGCGAATACTGGGAATGAAACTCCGTAATTCAATTGGCAAAATTCAGCCGCTTCCTCGCTGCTGCCCGGCTCCTGACCGCCAAATTGGTTACAAGGGAAGCCTAATACAACCAAGCCCCGATCTTTATATTCGTCATAAAGCTTTTGCAACTCCCCATATTGCGGAGTAAGTCCACATTTGCTGGCGGTATTCGCAATAACCAACACCTTGCCGGTATAGGTGTTCAGAGGAATCTCCTGATTCGCAGGTGTTACGGCATGATGTGAATAGACAGACATACAGCATCCTCCTTCGTATTGTGTGGTTTAGGTTTCGTAACCTATTTTAACCAAAACGAACCGGACATGCCAACATTGCATAGGGCTCCGTGATGCCAGCACTGCGCGTCTGCGCTCTTCACGCTCCGAAGCCAAAGTCACGAGCCGCTTCTTGCGCTTGTTCGGCTGAATGTTCCTCTTCGTCCTGTCGCATATTATCCAGCTCTGTTGGGTCGATGACCAGCAGGCTAATAGAAGGGGATTTTCCTTTATAACAAATATGGAATCTGAGATGGGACATGGGCAAACACAAGACCACGCAACTGGTTCACTAAATACACTGCATCCTCCGGCGTGTCTGTTACTATTTTCGCCAATTGCTCCAGCTGATCGTAATCCAGTGGTCTCATCTTGTGTCCCCTTTAGCCTCTTGCTGCAACTTGTGGTCTAGCTTCACGTCGCTCTCCTATAGAACCCACCGACTGCTTTTCTTCCAAATTCATTTCCTTCACAGCTTGACTTACCGCGGGCTGTCCGGCCAGAGCATACGGAAGACAGAGCGGCACGCCCGTACGAGGGTCCGTTACGATATCCGCTTCAATACCAAATACCTCACGCAGTACATCCGGGGTCATAACCTCGGTTGGAGCTCCTACCGCCTCAGCCTTCCCCTTTTTGATCGCAATCATATGCTGGGCATACCGGGCTGCATGGTTTAAATCATGAACGACCATAACAATGGTGCGTTCTGCTGAAGTATTCAAATATTCGAGCAAATGCAATACTTCCAGTTGATGCGCCATATCTAAAAATGTAGTCGGCTCATCGAGAAACAAAATATCCGTATCCTGCGCGAGCGCCATAGCAATCCATGCACGCTGGCGCTGACCGCCAGAAAGCTGATCAATCGGGCGATCGTGGAACTCGCTCATTCCCGTTACCTGGATCGCCCACTCTACCATTTTACGGTCATCTGCTTTCATGGAGCCAAAACCTTTTTGATAGGGAAAACGTCCGTATGATACCAGTTCCGTCACGGTCAAGCCTTCCGGTGCAGTCGGATTTTGCGGCAAAATAGCCAACTGCTTGGCTACCTCCCGGGTCGATTGCTTATGAATGGATTTACCGTCAAGCAAAACACTACCGCCTTTAGGATTCATGATGCGGGCCATCGTTTTCAGAATGGTGGACTTGCCGGAGCCATTCGCGCCCACCAATGCGGTGATTTTCCCTTGCGGTATTTCAACGTTCAGATCTTCTACAATCAACCGATCTTCATAAGCAATATCCAGATTTGCCGTTTTCAGACGAAACATTTGGAATCATCCCTTTCCCTTATCCTTATATAGTCACGGGCTTAACGCACGATATTCATCAAAACTTCATTCTATCTTTATATAATAAAGATATTGATAATCATTATCAAGTGTTAACTGGTATATTTCCCTGAATATACGATTCATATCGTCAAAAATGTCCTCAAAAGTTCATGCAAAAAGATCACAGCTCCACAAAGCTGTGATCTCTAAAATCCAGCCAATCGCATCAAGACTGTACAGAAGACAGCCCAAATGCTTCAGCCATAAGACGTATTGATTTCATTTTGGCGTCAAAGTCGTGAATGATACTCGCAACCATGATCTCTTGTGCATTATAGTCCTTGCACAATTGCTCAATCTGGCGCTTTACCTGTTCGGGTGAACCAACCACCATACGCTTGCGATTTTCACGAATACGCATCCGGTCATATGGCGTGTACGGATACGCCAAAGCCTTTTCTACGGAAAGTGTTCCAGCGGAGCGCATTCCCTGCTCCAGCAGCACCAGGGACAAGTCCATGCTGGAAGCCAAGCGGTTCGCCTCTTCTTCGGTATCCGCACAAATCGCAAATATGGCCACAAGTGAACGCGGCTGGTCACTATGCTGGGAAGGCTGGAAGCTTTTTTGATAGCCTTTCATGGCTCCAGTGCCGCCTTCCCCGTTAATGAACTGGGCAAACGCAAAGCCCACGCCACGCTCGGCGGCCAAACCTGCACTATCACCGCTGGAGCCAAGCAGCCACATTTCCGGCACTGTCTCTACGAGCGGCATCGCCTGTAGTGAACCGAAGCGATGCTGGTTGCCTGTGCTGTCATGTAAATAGGCTAGCAGATCATCCAGCTGCTCAGGATACAAATCAATACCGCCCCGCATTTTACCTTCCTGCAAGGCTCTCGTAGCAGTCGGCATGCCTCCCGGCGCTCGTCCCAGACCCAAATCAATTCGCCCCGGATACAAGCCCTCCAGTACACGGAAGTTCTCCGCTACTTTATAAGCGCTGTAATGCGGCAGCATCACACCGCCCGAGCCCACTCGAATCGTCCGGGTTCGAGCGGCCAGATGCGAAATCAATACCTCCGGGCTAGAGCCTGCAAGATTAGAAGCAGAATGATGCTCTGATACCCAAAAGCGATGATAACCCAAGCGTTCCGCCTCTATAGCAAGCTCAGCGGTCTTTTGCAATGCTTGCGCATGCGTCATGCCTTCCGATACCGGAGATTGGTCAAGAATGCTGAGTTTTATCATAAAAGTCTGACCTTTCTGTTTTGGAATAAGGTTAGGCATTAATTATAGCACGTGAAGCCACAGTTACCCAAAAGGGGACAAATCTGATTTTTTATTGGAAAATTGATTTTATCACTTTAAAGTAGAAATGTTTATTTTTCGTTGAGACTCGCCTTCGCTTGATCCGCTTCATAAAGATGTGAGCGCTTTTTAAAGAAACTAAACAGATGTGTAACGATGACTTTCAAGACCGCATAGCCTGGAACCGCCAGAATAATTCCTACTACGCCAAACAAATTGCCTGCTGTCAAAATAACAAAGATAATTGTGATCGGATGTACTCGTAGGGATTTACCCATAATTTGTGGAGAAATGAATTTGCCTTCAATAAGCTGAACAATCGTCCATACGATAACCATCTTGAGCAGCATAACCGGAGAGGTCACCAAAGCTACAATTAATGCAGGCGTAATGGCAATTACAGGCCCTAAGTAGGGGACAACGCTCGTAAAGGATGCAATGACTGCAAGCGTCAAAGAGTAGTCCAGCCCAATGATCAGATAACCAATATACAGCAGGAACCCAATACAGAAGCTGACAATAATCTGCCCACGAATATACGAGCTGACCTGATGGTTCATTTCGGTCATAATGCGATCCGTCTCTTTGCGAAACATAGGCGGGAACATCTTCAGGACCGAGTGTGGCAGCTTGTGTCCATCCTTCAGCAGGTAGAACAGAATAAAGGGAACCGTAGCGATCGCAAGCACTGTTTCTGTGATTACACCCAAAAAGCTTCCCACACCTGCCCACGCATTATTAATGAAGGCGGATAATTTTTCAGAAGCCTTGGAGGCCAGCTCTGACGGATTGATTTGAATGGTATTCTGGAACTGGTTTACAAAGTCACTGCCAATTAATTTCTCAAACTGTTGTTGTACTTGCTCGCTATATGCGGGCACATTTTGGACAAGTCCCTGTATCTGATCGCGGATCACAGGTACTACCGATGTAATCACAACAGCAATAATCCCTATGATGAGCAAATACAGCACAATAATGGAGTAGATTCGCTTGACCTTATTGCGCTCCAGTACATCAATCAGTGGATTGAACAGATAGTACAGCACGCCGGACAAAATGACAGGGAGAATGATCGTTTTCAGCAGTACGATGACGGGGGTAAAAATGTAAGAAATTTTGGTAAGCACCAAGATATTCAAGCCGATGAGCAGCAATACCAGCAGGAATAACACAAACTTGTTGTTCAAAAAAAACTTTTTGAATCGGTCTTTCCATGCCGGAGTCGTTTCCATATGACATCCCCCTTCTCTTAAGCAAATAAGTGTTCTATTCTTAATAGTTAAGATATATCTTTGCAACAAAATACACAAGTTTATACCTGGATAAACACAAAAGCAAACAAAGTTGTACGACAGCGTACGAACCTTGCTTGCTTTGGATGGTTATGGAGTATCATTTCTTGTGGTAGCAGAATCTGCTGTCGTCGTGGTCGCAGACTTGTTTTCCTGCTCAAAAAGATTTTGTATGAATCGCTTGAGCTTCCTTTCGTCCACTCCAAGCACCTGTGCCCCCTTGATTGTTTCCCCACGCACCAGCTCATTGGGTGGGATTTGCTGTTTGGATATCGTTTTTGCATCAATATTAAAGCCCAATGAGGCCAGTTGCAGCATTTCCGTAGTACTCAGATTCGTTTCAATATAAGGAGAAATGCTATTTAAAATGCTCGGCAGCTTAATCAGGGACGAGGTTGACTGGATTTTGCCACCCAGCTCGGTTATGAATTTACGCTGCCGTTCGGTCCGCGTAAAGTCCGAGGTTGCATCATGACGGAAGCGAACATATTGCAGGGCTGTTTTGCCGTCCATGTGCTGCATTCTCTTTTTCAGATCAATATCAAACTGGTGTTTGTCTGCTTTGGACGTATAATGCATGTCCTTTTCAACCTCCAGATCAATACCACCCACAGAATCGACCAGTGCAATAAAGCCATTAAAATCAGTGTATACATAGTATTGAATCGGTATGCCCAGCAGGTTGCTTACGGTCTGTCTGGTCAAATCCGGACCACCGTAAGAAAAGGCAGCATTCAACCGACTTTTTCCATGGCCCGGGATATCGACGTACGTATCACGCAAAATCGACATCAGCGTGGCCTTCTTCGTAACCGGATCAACAGACGCGACCATCACGGAATCAGAGCGCCCTGAATCCTCCCCACGTGAATCCCCACCCAGCAGCAATATATTTACTCTCTCTGTTCCATCCCACTCCGGTGGGAGTGACACATCTACAGGTTGTACATTGGCTTGGCTTTCCGTCTGCGGTTTGAATTTTGAATCCTGTCCGGAAGCGACCGAAATCTGATTCGTAAAATGATATATAGAGTAAGCATAATAACCACCCACTATAAGAACTACCGCAGCCACAGAAATGCCCAGCCATTTTAAAAATTTTCGCATCTGATCAGGTAACCTCGCTTTTATTCATCATCGTTCGACTTTTAAAAGCATACCCTTCCTGCAAGTTAGCTGTCAATTGAGGCCATCTGCGCCAAGCATAGCGTAAGGTCTAATGGTTGTTGCCCATGTCTGTTAAGACTTATTTCCAGAGTCCTTCTGCGTCAAGTTCTCAGCTTTAAGGTCGTCCGGGTACCATGGATTCAAATGAACAAGCACCTCATACACTCTCGGTTCCTGCTTCATGACAGCCCCCTTGATCAGCCGGATAATATCGTGTCCCTGCTGTATCGTCAAAGTCGCATCCACTGAAGCACGGATATCCACAATAATATAATGGCCGTGCTCACGGGCACGGATACGGTCAATACGCTGAACCTCGTCCACACGGAGTGCGGCTGCGGCGTAGCTTTCGATTTCCTCGGGTGCAATAGCCTTCTCCATAAGTATGTCTATGGACTCACGGCCCATTTCCCACGCCAATTTCAGAACCAGCAACGCCACGACAAACCCCGCAATCGGATCACCGTAGGATAAAATCGGGATATTCCAGTGCTCACCAATCAATCCGAGGCCGATCCCCAGTACAGCAGCTCCGGAGGCGTACACATCAGCCAAATGATCCTTTGCCGTTGCAATGAGACCCTGACTATTAGCCGCTCTCCCGATGCGAATCGTGTACATATACAACCACTGCTTCCAGAGCAGGGAGATGACCGCTGCCACCAATGCCAGTACATGCTCCTGCGGCATCGGCTCGAACAGGGCCGCAATGGAATGATAGCCAATGAATATCCCGGCCCCGAACAAAATGACTGCTACCACACTCGCACCAATCACTTCTGCCTTGCCGTGACCATAAGGATGATCCTCATCTGGTGGCTGACTGGATATGCGCATCGCTCCCAACGCCGTTGCAGAGGCAATCACATCCCCGGCGTTATGCACACCATCAGCCACCAGCACCTTACTGTTGAACATGAGTCCTGCAATGATTTTAATGCCGGTTAATAGGATGTTGCTAATCAGGCTGATCCATGCCGAGACCATGGCGCGCTTGCCCATATCCTGTTCCTGCATAATGTATAATCCCCTCCATTATTTTCTTTAACAGTACTCTACAAGCTAATCTGTTATCTTCAAAGCAACTGCAACTCCGCTGCTTACCTCATCTTATGATACGGCCCCTTCAGGCGGCAAAAATGAAGATTATAATAGCCCCGGAAGATAAGCCTCTCCGGGGCTATTATGATAACCATAGCTGAGCATTCTATGAGAATGCTCCAGTTTTATCTATCTGGACCGTCCACGACGGCCTCCCTGTCCTTGACCACCACGCGGGCCGCCT
>NZ_ASSB01000136.1:0-46026 GCF_000520755.1 Paenibacillus sp. 1-18 | reverse complement strand
CTTAAAAAAGCTGTCTGATTTACTGTTGACAATCCATACACTCCTCTGCAATATTGATGTCTCTTTATGCAGAAGTATACGGAGCATATCACAAGCCCACTGCCTATACACGGATAAATCTGCGGTTAGACGGATTTTAATTTTAAAATACTTTCTTTATTGCCGACGGCTTCACTCCGTATTCACGGAAAAATTGCTCCGAAAATGCACTCACATTGCTATACCCTGCAGCCATCGCAGCCTCTGTCACATTGCTTTCTTGGCTTCGTAGCAGCTTCATCGCGTAATCCAGACGAATTTGGCGCAAATATTCAAATACAGTAGTTCCAAAGCACGCTTTGAACCCTTTTTTTAATTTAAAGTCGTTAAGGCCAACTTTTCTGGATAATGTGATCAGTGAGGGAGGATCAATCATGCTGGATTCAATGATTTGCCGGGCCCGATGCAGCTTTCTGACATCTTCTTTGGACAACCCTTCAGGCATGGGCGTTAAATCAAATAATTGAATCATATACCTGTTTAAAATCTCTAATGCCGCTGCCTCCATTAATAAAGGGGATCTATTCACACTTTTCATATCCTTGATCAAATGCTCAATCATCACTTTGCTTCTGTGATCCAGTTCAAAACTAAAATGATGAAATGCAGCTCCCTTAATAATTTGATCAAATTCAATGGCTGCCTGCTGACGAGCCATCAGCTGCGAGGCTGCATAATTAAACAATGAGACGGGGATGCCGAGTGCAAATGATGTGTATTGCTCATGAACCGGAGGCTGAAAATATGCTTTAAAATCCTGCAAAAAAATAAGTGCCCCCCGTCCTATCGGGAGCGTATATTCCAGACCATCCACATTGACATGGCGTTGACCGGAAAGCGCAAATTGAAGCTCAATCATTTGTCCACTGGAGGCAAACTGGGTCGGGTATGGATCATAATATTGAATATGTGAATACACAATTTCAATTCCGCTATATGTTGTAACCCGGTAAATATGCCCATGACCCGCTTCCGGTAAAATCATATAGGTATGTTCATTCTGTTGCTTAAACGGAGTTTTTTCCAAATAGCGCTGGTATATTAATGATAATGAACTTGAATTCACAAGCATTCACCTCAAATGTATTCATTCAGCCTGGTCCTATAAATGAGAATCATTATCAATAATCATAGCTGAATATGAGCGATTTGACCAGGTCTCCAGACTGTTTTCATTCCAGGGAAATGCAACAGCGTGTACCCATGGAGCATTGGCACGCGCTGGCTATATTTTTTAAAAAATCCAATTTAATCCAACTACTCTCCATTCGTTTCTATTACGTTCTTATACCAATAGAAACTCTTCTTTCTGGATCGGGCAAGTGTCCCTTTGCCTTCATTATCCTTGTCAACATAAATGAAGCCATAACGTTTTTTCATTTCGCCGGTTCCTGCACTTACCAGATCAATACATCCCCACGGAGTATAGCCTATTAAGTCCACTCCATCAGCAATCGCTTCTTTCATTTGCTCAATGTGTTGTTTCAGATAATCAATTCGATAATCATCGTGAATTGAACCGTCTTCTTCCACTATATCCACGGCGCCCAGACCATTTTCAACAACCATTAACGGGATTTCATATCGGTTATAAATATTATTGAGGGACCATCTTAATCCCTTTGGATCGATCTGCCAATCCCAGGCACTTGCTTTCAAATGAGGATTCTTTAGGCCCATGGATAAATTCCCTCCCACCTTCTCCTGGTTGGGATCGGCGCTGACACAAGTAGATGAATAGTAACTGAAGGTATAGAAATCTACGCAGCCTTCTTTTAAGATGTTTTCATCCTCTTCTTGCATCTTGATCTGAATGTTATGATCGCTAAAATAGCGTTTGGCAAACCCCGGATAAGCTCCTCTTACTTGAACATCTGAGCATAGGAAATTGCTCAAGTTATCCTTTTGTTGAGCTAACAGAACACCATCAGGATGACATGTAAGTGGGTAGGAACACATATAAGCAATCATACAGCCGATTTTAAAGTCCTTGTTGATTTCATGACCCAGCTTTACCGCCTTTGCACTGGCAATAAATTGATGATGCAAAGCTTGATACAGAACCTGCTCATTCTTCACTGTAGCATGGGCAAGCTCCCCATTTCCCTCCGGCATCATAGCTCCAGCCATGAACGCGCCAAATGACAAGGTTAAAATATTGATTTCATTAAAGGTTAACCAGTATTTCACGACATCTTTATATCTGTTAAAAAGCACTTCACAATATCTCACATAAAAATCTACGACCCTGCGATCTGACCAGCCATTATATTTTTGGGCTAAATGAAACGGTGCTTCATAATGTGAGATTGTAACCAACGGCTCAATATTGTACTTTTTCAATTCTGCGAATACACGATCATAGAACTGCAAGCCTTGCTCATTCGGCTCGGCATCATCTCCGTTAGGAAATATTCTTGACCAGGCAATGGACATTCTAAAGACCTTGAATCCCATTTCCGCAAATAAGCGGATATCCTCTTGATAGCGGTGGAAAAAATCAATAGCCTCGTGGCTTGGATAGTTCACTCCTTCTTCCAGTACAGGTGTAATTCTGCGGGAAGTCGTATGCGTTCCGGCTGTAATTACATCAGCGGTGCTTAATCCTTTACCTTCTTTATTATACCCACCTTCAAATTGGTTGGCAGCCGTTGCCCCTCCCCACAAAAATCCTTGCGGAAATTCCAATTTCGTTGTATTCTTCATTGTTTAATTCCTCCTATATATTTAATCAGGATTAGACCACAACGGTCAATAAATCCTCTTGATACTCAATCGACTTCTTCTCTGTTTCAATGACATCCAGGTAATTCGCAGTATTGGCAACGATAACAGGTGTGGTCAGCACATAACCTGCCTCTTTGATAGCTTCCATGTCAAATTCCATGAGCAGTTGGCCTTTTTTAACAGCATCCCCCTGTTTTACTTTGGGATAAAAATGTTTTCCTTTTAATTTAACCGTGTCCTTGCCTACATGGATGAGGACCTCAACACCGTGATCACTTGTAATTCCGATCGCATGACCTGACGAAAATAAGGATGTTAATACACCATCTACAGGTGAAATGACCTTGCCTTCGGAAGGTTCAATGGCAATCCCTTTACCCAGAGCACCTGTCGAAAAGGCTTCATCTGTTACTTCAGATAAAGACTTCACTTCACCTTTTAATGGACTGATCACCGTCTCTTGTTTTACTAAAACTTCTCCTTTAGCTGCTCCTGCTGTGCTGTCTTTTTTAGCTTCTTTCACTTCATCATCCTTAAATCCCCCAAAGAACATAAGCAAAAAGCCTAATACAAAGCTTACCAGGATACCAATAACTGCTCCATAAAATCCGCTGTCCATTCCGGCCGGACTGATATAGCTCGGAATCGCGAAAATACCCAATCCGCCAATGATGTAACCTTTCGTTCCCATCGCTCCTATAATACCGCCGCCTACTGCAGCCGCTATACAGCTTAAAATAAATGGTTTCTTGCGTGGTAATGTAATCCCGTAAATCGCTGGTTCTGTAACACCAAAAATCCCCGAGATAACAGCTGGAATGGAAAGTGATCTTAGTTTTACATTTTTGGTTTTAAGCAGAATCGCCAGTACAACGCCCGTCTGCGCAAAGGAAGCTCCAAGCGTCGCCGCAAGAATCGGATCGAATTTAAGCACTGCCAAGTTGTTCATAGCGATAGGAACAAGACCCCAGTGTAATCCAAAAATAACAAATACTTGCCAGAAAGCGCCCATGATTATGCCTTCAATAATAGGACTTAAGTTATACACAAAGAGGATTGCTGCCCCAAGTAGTTGACCTGCCCAAGTCGAGAGAGGTCCAATCACAATCAAAGCTAAGGGTACAATAACTAACAATGTGAAAAACGGAACCAGAAATGTCCTTACCACGCTAGGGATGACCTTTTTAAAGAAGTTCTCTATTTTTGAGCCTACATAGGTGGAAATGATAATCGGAATAACGGTAGACGCATAGCTCATCAGAATGACCGGAATGCCCAAAAATGTTATATATACTGGTGATTCAAATATAGTACCGCTAAATAGGGTATATAGTGGCTTGCCCGAGGCTGTTATCGTGCTAAATGTCGGATAAACAAGCGATGCCCCTATGGCCATACCTATAAAAATGTTGGCATTGAACTTTTTAGCCGACGTATACCCCAGAAAAATAGGGAAGAAGTAAAATAAACAATCTCCTAAAGCATTGAGAATTTCATAGGTACCTGATGTTTTGGCAAGCAAGCCCAGAGCTAATAATAAAGCGGTGAGTCCCTTGATCATCCCCGTGGCGCTTAACACACCCAGCGTGGGTGTAAATACGCCTGAAATAGTATCAATAAATCTATTAAATAAACTCACCTTTTCATCTGATGCTACTTCTGAAGATCCTGCCTGGAAACCACCTATCGCAGTAACATCAGCATAAACCTCAGGTACATGATTCCCGATAACAACCTGGTATTGTCCACCACTCTTTACCACAGTGACAATACCATCCATATTTTTCAAAACCTCTGTGTTGGCTTTACTTTCATCTTTTAGTTTGAAACGCAAACGCGTAATACAATGAGTTAGACTATTCACATTTTCTTGGCCGCCGACATTCCTGATGATGTCTTTTGCTAATGTCTCATACTTCATCTTAAGTACCCCTTTATTTGTTTTTATAAAAAAAGGCGAAACCAAACAGATCAAAATTCGATCTAGGTTGGTTTCGCCTGCATTACCAGTAACAATCCAAGTGTTATTCAATTTTGTCTTTGGGTCACACGCTGAATATGAATCGTTATATACAGTTTTTCCTCGTCTGACAACACCGTGTTCAAGTATTTCTCGATTTTCAGCATGCAGCCGTAGGCCTTTTTGTACTTTGCTTTCACTTGCCTCCACAAAAAGTCGTCTTGCAGCTCTACCTTTTCTTTTTTATTTAATCGCTGAAAGAAGAATCTTAAATGTGTAATAAATCGCTCATAACTGATCGAGTGTTCATCTATGGTGGTATTATAAGAGTATTTAATAATATTTAAGATATCGTGTATTTTTTGAGTTTGCTGAGCAACATCTGCTACCTTATTGCAGGAGCTGTTTACTTGAGCATTTATTAAATGAAGGGCTATATTACCTGCTTCATCTTCCGACAAGCGTTTGCCTGTTTCGTCTTCAATGAACTCCAGTGCTTTTAATCCAACCCCAAATTCTTTGGGGTAAAATTTTTTGATTTCCCAAATTAACGGATTTGCATTTTTAAGCCCTTCATCAAACATTTTAAATGCATTGTGCATGTGATCCGTAAGCGAAACATATATATAATCGCTCAATTGTGCTTCTAATATGCTTTTTGCATATTCAATGATGTCATAGCATAACGAAACATATTCTGTAGGAACATCCTCTAACAATAATTTAAATTTCTCTGAAGCATCTTTCTGTTTAAGCATAAAGACCTTTTCAATTAGATGTTCTTCTACTTGTTCTCCTGCACTCTTTTTGAATGCAATACCACGACCCATAACAACAAATTCATCCCTTTTTGAATCTTTGGCTATTATGGCGTTATTATTAAATATCTTCGTTATGATCATCTAACTGCCCCCTTATCCCACTAGCATTAAAAAAGGATTTAGATGATGGGCGAAATTTCAGATAGGTCACAAGACGGTAATAGCCGATCAAACCATCGTCGTAAATCAAATTCGAATGTATTGATTTACAATTTCAATTTATGAAAACGCATTCATATCAAGAGACAAAAGCCCTTACGTTTTCTCTGAATGATCTTGAGTGCCCACAAACCGATCTGATATTCCGTTTTGAAACTGGATATAGTCGGTTAACCACGTCCTATGACATCATTTTTCGGATGTCGCTTCGTTGGTTGACGTCATCATCTTTGTTGTTCAGCACTTGTATTATATCACTCACCTTTCTGCGTTAGGACTGAGCCAGATATTCGTAACGTGCGGGATATTGTAAAGCTCGTATTCTAAAAAGAAAAGGCAAAACCCAACACATGGAAATCCAGTTCCATGTCCCGGGTTTTGCCTTTTCAGTAACAATCCCAAGATCATAATAACATCGAATTTAAGATTTGCCAACAAAAATGCTTACGCTTTCTTTTTGGGGGCAACCACATCAAATACAGCACATTTCCATGATATAAAATTCAGCCCCCAATGTAGGACATGTTAATCTTTTTTCTGTTGTTTGCGGTCTGTTCAGTACGTTCATCAGAATACTGGTCTATGCGTTGTTCCCATACTGAAGTAATCGCATCAAGTAGTTCCTGGTCATTCACTCCGTTACGAAGCATCTGGCGTAGATCAAATCCGCCTGAAGCAAACAAACACGTATAAAACCTGCCGTCAGAGGATAAGCGGGCACGCGTACAGGACGAGCAAAACGATTCAGAAACTGAAGTAATAAAGCCAACCTGCGCATCGCTGTCTTTATAACGATAACGTTTTGCCACTTCTCCAAAGTAATTCCCGTCCATCGGCTCCAGCTCATACATATTCTTAAGTCGTTCAACTATTTCTTTTTTGGTTATTACCTTGTTGAAGCTCCATCCGGTGTCGTTCCCTACATCCATAAACTCAATAAAACGAAGAGTTATTCCCTTCTCCTTGAAATAAGCAGCCATCGGCAAAATTTCAGAATCATTAACACCTTTTTGAACCACCATATTGACCTTGATCTCAAAGCCGATTTCTTGTGCATATTCGATCTGCTTCAAAATAAAATCAGGCTTAATCCCACGCCCATTCAACCGCCCAAACAGCTCGGGGTCCAGAGCGTCCACACTGACATTCAGCCGTCGCAGCCCCGCGTCATAGAGAGGCTTAGCCTGCTGTCCTAGCAGCACACCGTTGGTGGTTAAGCCGACATCTTCCACTCCGTTGATGGACAGAATTTGGGAAACAAGGTCGGATAGGTTCGGACGCATTAATGGTTCGCCGCCTGTAAGCCGAATTTTTTTTACCCCCAGGCACACAAAAAGCTTTGCCAGCCGGTAGATCTCTTCAAACGACAGACATTCACTTTTGGGAAGAAAGGCAAAATCGTCGCCGAAGATTTCTTTGGGCATACAGTAGGAACAGCGGAAATTGCAGCGGTCCGTAACAGATATGCGTAAATCACGAATCGGTCGCCGCAATGTGTCCTTCAGCGGATACGAATTCATACGTTTCCTCCTTTCCTCGTGTTTAGGAGCGTTATCATCAGCCGCCGCTGACAGGCGGAATGAGGGCTGCAACGTCTCCATCCTGCAACACATCCGTGGACAACGCATACTCCTCATTTATCGCAATTCGCACAGACTGCATCGGCATATCTGGGTATTGATCTGTTATCCAATTGGATAAATCGCCTACAGTTTGGCCCGCCAAATCTGCCAATTCTTCTGTTGTTCCTGTCACCTCACGGAGTCCCGCAAAATAGTACAGCTTAATCATGACTGATCTCCCTCGGCTTTTTCTTTTGATATCCAACCCACTGCGTTCCATCTTCCCAAATCTCTTGTTTCCAAATGGGAACGATTTCCTTGATTCGCTCGATCGCGTATTCATTCGCCTCATACGCATCCGAACGATGAGGTGAAGAAACGGCGATGACTACGGCGATATCGCCGATTTGAAGCTCACCAATCCGGTGCGCGATGGCCACTCGTGTCCCTTTCCATTTCTGTTCGATTTCGTGACCAATCTCCGCGAGCTTTTTTTGGGCCATGGGTACATAGGCCTCATAAGCGAGGTATAAGGTCCTTACCCCTTGAGTCCACTCGCGTACGTGTCCTGTAAACACAGTCACCGCTCCCGCATCCGGCCTTAGGACATAATCCGCATAAGTCTGCGGGACAATGGGCTCTGTCACGATTTCAAAAATACTCATCTTTTCCACCTTCCAGCCACCTTGCAAACTACTCTCTGATGACAAACTCTATCTAATAACTTCTGCCTCTTATATCTACATTCTCTATTTAGCCGAACAGCTGATGATATAGTTTTTGACCGCAGGCAGTGCTACGGATACCATGAATGAGAAGCCTTCCGTTTTTAAATAAAATCATTCGATGCTTAAAAGCATAAAATTCAACAAAATAAGGGGTTCTTTTTACGCTATCCGCTATAAGGCTACCCATTTTCTCTGCATCGTCAAGCGTAATCGGACGATGGGGGTCTGGAAGAACCTGTACAACATCCCGTCCACACAGCGCAGCATACGCCGAGCGGCGTGGTGCTGACAATGCAGGAAATGTAGGATGTTCTCCACAGGTTGAACAATCATGATTACGGATACGGGAAATCCCTATATCCATCTGCGTGTTCTCCCATAGATCAAATAGATGAACCTTGCGGCGCATCTTATCACGTCTGCCGCTCAGCCACTTCATGGCTTCTGTACATTGGAGGGCTGCTGTCACCTGGACTGCGGGCGAGATGATTCCAGCCGTATCGCAGGTCTGATTGATCGCTGGCAGCGATGGCAGAAGACAGCGAAAACAAGCTGACTCGCCCGGCACGAATGGAAAAACGACGCCTGTGCTTCCAACACAGGCTCCGTAAATCCATGGAATTTCGGCCTTCAGTGCAGCATCGTTTATAAGTAAACGAGTTTCAAAGTTGTCCGTAGCATCCATCAGCAATGTGCTTTTGCCGGCAAGCTCTTGAACAAGCTCGGCATCCAGGTTGTCGAGATATGTGTACAACCGCACGTCTTCTCGTATGGCCTTCAATCTTTTTTCGGCAGCCATGACCTTGGGTAGCATTTCCGCAGCATCCTGCTCCGTAAACAGCTGCTGACGTTGCAGGTTTGACACCTCCACATAATCCCGGTCGATAAGATGAAGCTCCCCAACGCCTGCTCTGACCAGTGTTTCGGCAATGGCCGAACCCAATGCCCCGCAACCAATGATGGTAACGACAGCAGCGGACAGATTACGCTGCCCTTCGCCCCCGATGGGTTTAAATAAGATCTGTCTTGAATAACGTTCATTCATCACAATGTCCTCCTGGCGTTGAAGAACGGCCGACAATTTCAAGTTTTTTTCCGGTGTCTTCCGGATGGATCGCTAAAGGTGCCGTTAAAACACCTCTGCTTTTACTTTTGGAGTTCTTTTCGTATCTCAAGGTTACTTTGCCCCGCCGAATTGAACGCTTCGGTAGCCACATTCAAGCGTGCTTGATAATACAGCCAGCCGACGAGTATCAAACTAGCCAGTGCCACTTGGGAGAGCAGCATAAACCCAATGGAATATTGGCCAGTAGCAGCATGAATCGTCGATAACAAGATCGGAGGGAAAAAGCCGCCGAGACCGCCCATCATGGATACAATTCCGTTAACTATGCCTGCCTGTTTATTAAAGTAAAATGGGACTAGCTTGAAAATGACACCGTTCCCCATTCCAGCACATACAGCGATAGCCAGGCAGCCTACTGTATACAGGGTGATCCCTGGTGAAAAAGCCAAAAGAATCGCAGCGACCGTATAAACGGCAAACGTACCTACCAGCAGGAACAAGGGCTGGAAGCGATCCGCCAGCCAGCCACCAATGGGGCGGAAGAATGTGGCAATCGCGATAAAGCCTGCTGTACGCATCCCTGCATCCACTTTAGCGAGATCAAAATTCGATACAAGGAAATTCGGCAAGTACACCGTAAACGCTACAAATGAGCCAAACGTAATAAAGTAAAAGAGCGAGAAAAACCAAAGCTTTTCATTTTTGTAAACCCCTTTGATCTGCTCCATAATGGGTGTCTTTACTTTAGCTTCATGACGGTCCCCTAAAAAGAAATTCAAAACGATAAAAACAAGCAATAGAATAAGGTACAGCTTGACCGTAAATGCCCACCCTACCTGCGTCGCTACAATTGGAGCAGAGAAGGTAGTTACCGCTGTCCCCAGGTTCCCCACACCATACATCCCGTTTACAAATCCATGCTTTTCCTTTGGATAATACTTCGGCAGCGAAGTCACCCCAACCGAGAACACCGCTCCTCCGATTCCAAGGAACAAGCCACCGATAATTAAATCCATCATCGTAGAAGCTTCACTAATATAGTAAACTGGAAATAAAAGCAAAATAAAGCTAATGAGAAAAACGATTCTTGCTCCGAAGATGTTGGCATAATAGCCTAACGGAATGCGCAGAATCGATCCGAGCACGACCGGAATCGCCGTGACCATGGCCAATTTTCCGGGTGGAATAGCAATATCCTCGGTAATAAACGGCATGAGGGAAGAAATGATAACCCATACCATAAATCCAAGGATCAAGTTCATTGTTTGTAGCGGCAACTGTAACTTTCTAACCATTTAACTCACCTTTTCCAACGTTTTTTCTGTCGAATTATAAATTTAATTTACTGTCCCCATTGTAGCCGCTAGCCGATCTTATCGAATATAGGGGACTCCCCTTTCCCTAACGGTGGAGTCCCTGAAAATAAAAAAAGTCGCCTCTATCAAGAAGCGACTTGGTTTGGTCAAGAGACTTTTTTCATAAAATATCCCTTTTCAACGCCTAAAAATCCAGCATTTTTTTCTTTAATGCATATTGGACCAGCTCCGGCCGACTTCTTAAGTTCAACTTCTCCATAATTTTTGCTTTGTTCGCTTCCACCGTCTTGACAGAGATGAACAGCTTTTCGGCAACTTCCTTGTTACCGTATCCTTTTGCGACCAGAGGCAGAATCTCCAACTCCCGCTTTGACAGGATCTCGTACGGATCTTCTGTCTGTGATGTTGTATCTTTCTTGATGAATTCACGAACAAGAGAAGTGGCCATTTTAGGATGGATATAGGTTCCACCCCCATGGATGGTTCGTATGGCAAGCAATAGCTCCTCATCCGGTGCATTTTTTAAAACATATCCTGAAGCACCATTCTTCAAAATATGAAATAGATATTCTTCATCATCATGCATGGTCAGAATCAGAATTTTAGTATCAGGATGGTCCTCTTTAATCTTGCCTGTGGCGATCAATCCACTCTCGCCTGGCGGCATGCTGAGGTCCATGATTAGAATATCCGGCCGATGTTTAGCTACCATTGTGTATGCTTCAATTCCGTCTGCAGCCGTTCCGACAACCTCCATATCCGGTTGGAAGTTGAGAATCATGGAAAATCCGCTTCGTACAATCGCATGGTCATCTGCCAACACAATTTTGATCAAGTCTCTATTCCTCCTCATGTCCAATCGGAATTTGTAAAAAGACTTTGGTTCCTTGACCAACATTCGAAAGGACGCCAAAACTTCCGCCTACCAGCTCTGCTCGCTCCTGCATACCATATAAACCAAGTCCCGTTCCAATAGGCTTGCTCCCTTTTTCAAAGCCAATCCCATCATCCTCTACAGTTAAACGAAGCGCATGATCATGCTCGGACAAAGAAACTTTGATCGTGTCTACCTGGGCATACTTCAAGGCATTGAGAACGGCCTCCTGACACACACGGTAAATGACGGTTTCCATTTCACTTCCATATCGCTTTCGGGGAAGATCGGATACGAACTCAACCACCAGACCATAGCTTTGCTCAATCCGCTTGAAATGGGAACGGAAGGCTGCTTCAAGCCCAAAATCGTCAAGGGTGGCAGGACGGAGTTCCACAGACAAGTTGCGGATATCATCCAGCAATCGCGTCATGGATGCTTCGGTCTGCTTCATGTTTTTGAGGAGCTGGTCATCATTCGTCATATATTTTAACACTCGTAATTCAACAACCGCGCTCATCAATTCCTGAGCAACACTATCATGCAGCTCCCTGGAAAGCCGCTTGCGCTCACTTTCCTGCGCTTCAATGACATGCTTCATCATTTTGTTTTGATACAATTTTTCTTGCGTCTGAAATTGCGGGGTCAAATCTCTCAGCATCAATACCCGAATTCCATTTTCAGAATCAATCGTGTGAAAAGAAGCGGCAAAGGGAACCATTCCGTTTCGCTTTGTTTCCAAATAGACCTGGAAAGAAGCGAAATTTCTGGATTCGGGCATATTGAAATAACAATCAAGACAGGTGCGGGGCTCTGTGTCGCTTGTATAACCTCTGCACGTTCCGCATAAAGCTTTTTCCTTCCCTTCATAGAGTTGAATGAGGACGTCATCCCTCACGATCTCTTCAGCAGCCGGGTTCATAGCCAGGGTATCCCCTTGTCTATCAAAAAAGAAAATAGCTTCTGTACTGTTCTCAAACAATTTCAACATTAGCGAACTCAAAGAGTCGGTCCCTACAGACAATGTCAATTCATATCACTTCCTTCCCGTTCAGCTCTCCAATTCCTCTCCGCGCCAAGGCTTCCAAATCGCGCATCATGGCTTCGGTCATCAGCTGTTCTTTACGAAATCCACCAAGCAGTACACCCGCGACGCGAGCATCATTCCACAGGGGTACAGCCCCGAGACTCTGGAGCCTCTCGGATTGGACAATAGGATAGTTAAACAGGTTGTCTGCACCCACAAATTGATAAACAGATGGAATGAAAATGGATTTTCCGGTTTTAAACACGACCCCTGCTATGCCCTTTCCGGATTGCAGCACAATCCGTTTAAAGCGATCATTTAAATTCCCGGCCGCATTTTTCCATTTAATTACGTATTGATATTCGGCCGGTTCAACAAGAGCAAGCGCCATGAAATCATAACCGAAATGCTCGCGAATTCGCTCAAGCTCCCTTTGATAATCCATCCTATTATTCATCACTCTCTCCTAATTACAATTAGGAAAGAAGGCAGCGCCCGCTTTCCTAATTCGATTTATGTCTTCTGTACAGAATATAACTTCTGCGTACATAATTCAATGGAACACTCCACACATGAACAAGTCGGGTGAACGGCCAGAATGCAAAAATGGCAAAGCCCATAAGTACATGAAGCTTGAAAGACAACGGTACGTCTCTCATCAGTGACGGGTCGACACGGAATATGAATAAACCGCGGAACCAGATCGAGATGGTTTCCCTATAATCAAATTCAGGCTGTACTGCGTTCGTTACAAGAGTCGCAAACATCCCCATGCATACAAGGGCAAAAAGCATTAAGTTTACAATCAAATCAGAAGCTGAGCTTAAGCGGCGTACATTACGCATTGTAAAACGGCGAAAGGTGAGAATCAACATACCGAGGAAAGTTATGGCTCCAAATATGCCTCCAATATATACTGCTCCAATGTGATACAGATGATCGTTTACACCCAATGCGTGCATCAAGGTTTTTGGAATACCCAGACCGGATATGTGACCGAAAATAACCGGAATAATTCCCAGGTGGAATAAGAGACTGCCAATCATCAATTGTTTCTTTTCAATAAATTCACTTGATTTCGCCGTCCAATTGAACTGGTCCGTTCTGTAGCGAAAAATATGACCAACAATAAAAACAACCAAACACATATAAGGAAAAATAACCCACAAAAACTGCTCTAGCATCATAGCGTGGCTGCCTCCTGTTCTACGCAAGCTTTAAGCGTTTCGCGCAGCCCCTTGACCAGATGAAAATACGGGCTTTCCATTTTTTCCAGCGCTTTAAGCAAATGATAGGTGCCGTCTTCCAAAATCGCGACAGGCATGCGGAAGTTTTCTGTCGTCTTCGGATCTTGTGCCCATTCGGCGGCATACAAAAATTCACACATGAGTGGCAAGTAATCCGGCAGCTCTCCATCCGGCATTTCAAGACCGTACATCTCATACAAAACCTTTAACTTGACCAGCATTTGTCCTCTTTCTTTTGAATCTTCGAACTTGAAGTAAGTCATATATAGTGCGCAATTTTTTTGAAAATCGAAGGTTTCCGTATACATCTCCTGAATCTCTTCCATGCTGAATTCTTGCATAAGAGACCAGTACTTGTTAGCGTGCGTATACGCAGGATGACCCGGATCAAATGATGCTTCCAGAAAAGCCGGATGAAAATCCAGCTTTTCCGGGTACATGAGTTGTTGGGCGAAAAACCCGAATGAAGGCTTGCATTCATACAGCTTCGCTACATTAATCACGCCAAATACCCCCGTAGAAGTTTTCTTCATACATTTGCTTGCCTGTTTTTGAAGGCTCTTCCATTCCCATTGAGCTTTCCATTGAGCTTCCCAGGCTACAGCCGCTACAGCCGTCAGAACCACAAGCTTCCATATTCCCTAGTGTGTCGCCGAAACCAGCAGCTCCCTGGGCGCGGTATGGATTGTCATAACTCTCTTTATGTGATGTCGGAATGACGAAGCGGTCCTCATATTTGGCAATGGCTAATAGTCGGTACATCTGCTCCGCCTGACGTGGTGTCATACCGACGCGCTCAAGACGGCTTTCTTCGAAAGATTGTCCTGTGGACTGGGCACGCATATAGGCGCGCATCATAGCCATCCGTTGCAGGGATTCCTTCACCGTAACCGTGTCGCCCGCCGTCAGCATATTGGCAAGATACTGAACGGGCGTACGCATTTCTTCGATAGCCGGGAAAATCATATCCGGATTCTCGATCGAGTCTTTGCCTTCAAAGTAATTCATGATCGGGCTAAGTGGTGGTACATACCAGACCATAGGTAACGTGCGATATTCCGGGTGAAGCGGGAATGCCAGCTTGTATTCAATAGCAAGCTTGTAGACCGGCGAGTTCTGAGCGGCCTCAATCCAGTCTTGCGAGATACCATCTTTTTTCGCCTGAGCAATTACCTCCGGATCACTTGGGTCCAGGAACAGGTCGCATTGCGCTTTATACAGGTCCTTCTCATCCTCCATAGAAGCAGCCTCCTGCACTCGGTCCGCATCATACAGCAGAACACCGAGGTAGCGAATTCGTCCTGTACATGTCTCGGAGCAGACGGTTGGCAACCCGGCTTCCACACGTGGGAAACAGAAGGTACATTTCTCTGCTTTGTTCGTTTGCCAGTTGAAGTACACTTTCTTGTATGGACAGCCTGTCATGCAATACCGCCAGCCGCGGCAGGCTTCCTGATCCACGAGCACGATTCCGTCCTCGTCCCGTTTGTACATCGCGCCCGAAGGGCAGGATGCGACACAGCTTGGATTCAGGCAATGCTCGCAAAGCCGAGGGAGATACATCATGAACGACTTCTCAAAATTGAATTTGATCTCTTCTTCGATTTTCTGAATATTCGGATCAAGTGGCCCCGTTACATGGGCCCCCGCCAAGTCATCCTCCCAGTTTGGACCCCAATTCAGATCCATTTTTTCGCCCGTTACTGCGGAATGCGCACGCGCTACCGGAGAATGCTTTTGCTCTTTTGCGTTGGTCAAATGCTCATAATTATAAGTCCAAGGCTCATAATAATCTTTCATTTCCGGCATGTCGGGATTGTAGAAAATTTTGCCCAGCGCTATCTTGGATAGCTTGCTCCCTGATTTCAGTTCAAGCTTTCCTTTACGAAGCTGCCAGCCGCCCTTATATTGCTCCTGGTCTTCCCAGCGCTTTGGATAGCCAATGCCGGGTTTGGTCTCCACGTTGTTGAACCACATATATTCCGCGCCTTTGCGGTTTGTCCAAGTTGTTTTGCACGTCACGCTGCACGTATGGCAGCCAATACATTTATCCAGGTTCATGACCATGGCAATTTGAGCTTTAATCTTCAAGCCAGTTAACCTCCTTCATTTTACGTACCGCTACGTACACATCACGCTGGTTCCCGATCGGACCGTAATAATTGAACCCGTAGCTTAGCTGAGCATATCCGCCAACCATCTGGGTTGGTTTGAGATGAATTCTTGTTGGTGCATTATGGCTGCCCCCGCGCGTATCCGTGATTTCGGAGCCCGGCACTTGAATATGCTTGTCCTGAGCATGGTACATGAACATCGTTCCTCTTGGCATCCGGTGGCTGACAACTGCCCGTGCGGTTACGACACCGTTGCGGTTGTACACCTCTAACCAGTCATTGTCGGCAATGCCATGGGCCGCTGCGTCCTCGTTATTGATCCATACCGTAGGACCTCCGCGGAACAGCGTAAGCATATGCTGGTTATCCTGGTAGGTGGAGTGAATATTCCATTTACCGTGTGGAGTCAGATAACGAAGCACAAGTGAATCCTGACCGCCCTTGATTTCCCGATCACGCGCACCGAATACCATTGGCGGCAAAGTCGGTTTATAGACTGGCAATGACTCCCCAAACTGCTGGAAAATCTCATGATCGATGTAAAAATGCTGTCTTCCTGTCAACGTGCGAAACGGAACGAGACGTTCAATATTCGTTGTAAATGGCGAGTAGCGGCGTCCCTGCTTGTTTGATCCAGTAAACACCGGTGTCGGTATAACTTCACGCGGTTGTGCCGTGATGCTTTGGAACGTGATTTTTTCAGCAGCACGGTCGGCCGAGATGTCCATCAGCTTAACACCGTGTTCCTTTTCCGCCTCTTCATAAGCTTTTTGCGAGACACGGCCATTGGTTGCCGACGAAAGATGAAGAATCGTATCGGCCACTTGGCGGGCTGTCTGGATTTTCGGCAGTCCGTCTTTAATGGACTCATCGTAATAGACCCCGTTCAGCTTCTTCAGCTCCTCATATTCCTCCGCCACCGAGAAGCTAACGCCGTGCGCACCTGTCTTCCCGGTAGCCAAATTTGGACCGAGCGAGACATATTTATCGTATATTTTTGTATAATCGCGTTCTACAATGCTGAAATTCGGCATGGTTTTACCGGGAACGGCTTCGACCTCGCCCTTCGTCCAGTCCTTGACAAGACCCATTGGTTGCGAAATTTCACCTATGGAGTCATGTCCAAGCGGTGCAGTCACAACGTCTTTATATATTCCTGGCAGATGCTCTTTGGCCATTTCCGAGAAAGTTTCGGATAGATGACGGTAGATATCCCAGTCCGAGCGGGATTCCCAAAGAGGATTAACCGCCGGATTAAATGGATGCACGAACGGATGCATGTCTGTCGAGGACAAATCTGTCTTCTCGTACCAGGTTGCAGCCGGGAGTACAACATCCGCGTACAATGGGGTTGTTGTCATCCGAAAATCAAGTGAAACCACCAGATCAAGCTTTCCTTCTACATCTTCCCGCCAGACGATTTCCTCGGGTTTCTGCTCTTCGTTCGGCCGGGCCAGCAGCGCATCGGAGGCTCCGAGCAGATGCTTCATGAAATATTCCTGGCCCTTCGCCGAACTGGAAATCAGGTTGGAGCGCCAAATAAAGAGGGAGCGCGGGAAGTTCTCTGCTGCTCCTGGATCTTCAACCGCGAAACGAGTCTTTTGCGATTTAACCTCTTCTACAGCGTGATTAATAATGTCCGCGTTTGATTTCTTGCCCAGCTTCGCCGCCTCTTCGGCAAACAACAGGCTGTTCTTGTTAAACTGCGGATAAGAAGGCATCCACCCCAAACGGGCTGCCAACACATTGTAGTCTGCCGGATGCTGATATTTGACATCTCCGCCCGTCGGTGATTTCAGCGAATCCGTGCCGCTTTCTTCATAGCGCCACTGTTCTGTTGCAAAATAGAAGAATGAAGTGGCATTTTGCAATCGAGCTGGCCCCTGCCAGTCTTTGGCAAAGGCAATCGTGGACCAGCCTTCAATAGGACGGCACTTTTCTTGACCTACATAATGCGCCCAGCCCCCGCCGTTCACACCTTGAGAAGCAGTCAGCATTACCAGGTTCAAAATCGACCGATAGATGGTGTCACTATTGAACCAGTGATTGATCCCCGCTCCCATAATGATCATGGAACGCCCTTGGGTATCGATTGCGTTCTGAGCGAATTCCCGAGCAATCTGCACCACAACCGATGCCTTGACACTTGTGATCTTCTCCTGCCAGGCAGGGGTATAATGTGAATCCGCATCGTAATAATCCTTGGCGTTATGAGGGCTGTCGTTGCGAGCAATACCATACTGACTCATCATCAGATCGTATACGGTCGCTACGAAACGTTCCGAACCATCTGCCAGACGTACTTTTTTAGCCGGAATCACACGTTTGAACGTTCCATTACCCGAGTTATCAAAATAAGGGAATACGATTTCTTCCCATTGCTCGTCATGACCTTCCATCGTGAGCGCGGGCTCAACTCTCGTCCCATCTTCCCGCTCCAGAATCAGATTCCATTTCTTACCCTGCTCCCAGCGCTGTCCCATCGTACCATTCGGAACCAGCATTTCCTTCGTCGCTTCATCGTATATGACCGGTTTCCAGTCGGCATGCGGCGAAGCATCTCCCAGATCACTTGCCCGTAGGAAACGTCCACCTTTCCAGGCCCCCTCATGGGGATCAAGCAGGATCATAAATGGCATATCTGTATATTGCTTGGCATAATTAATGAACATCGGTTCCTGGCGTTCTTTGTAGAACTCATCCAGAATGACATGCGTCATAGCCTGTGCTACAGCAGCATCTGTACCTGGATTAGGGGCAAGCCAATTGTCAGCGAACTTCACATTCTCCGCCAGATCGGGTGCTATCGACACAACCTTCGTCCCTTTATAACGTACTTCCGTCATGAAGTGGGCATCCGGTGTCCGGGTAAGCGGCACATTCGATCCCCACATGATCAGGTAACTCGAGTTGTACCAATCAGAAGATTCAGGTACATCCGTTTGCTCACCCCAAATTTGAGGAGAAGCAGGCGGAAGATCGGCATACCAATCGTAAAAGCTCAACATTTCCCCACCAAGCAATGAAATGAACCGTGCTCCCGAGGCGTAGCTTATCATCGACATCGCCGGAATGGGCGTGAAGCCTGCAATCCTGTCAGGACCGTACTTACGGATGGTATAAATCAATTGCGCCGAGATCAGGCGTAGGACATCGTCCCAAGCCACACGAACATGGCCGCCTTTTCCGCGTGCCGATTTGTAGAGCTTGGCTTTCTCAGGGTCTTCTACAATACTCGCCCATGCGTCTACCGGATTGCTATGCTCCTTTATCGCAGCCAGCCATAGTCGCAACAGCTTGCCGCGCATATAAGGGTATTTCACACGTAACGGACTGTATTCATACCAGGAAAATGAAGCACCACGCGGGCATCCACGCGGCTCAAATTCTGGCATATCTGGACCGCAGGAGGGATAATCAATTTGCTGATTTTCCCAGGTGATAATGCCATTTTTAACAAAAACCTTCCAGCTACAGGAGCCAGTACAGTTAACACCGTGCGTCGTACGAATTACTTTGTCATGAGACCAACGCTGACGGTACACGTTTTCCCATTCTCTATTTTTTTCCTCAAGGATTGACCAGTTTCCGGAATAACTCTCGATCGGCTTAAAAAAATTGAGACTGTATTTCTTTTTCATCGATGATCAACGCTCCTTAGATTCATTCGCTTACTCTCATTATGTAATTCATTCATCTCTGTTCCCATTAGGGAATGTCCTATAGCGCTATAGAAAATCCCTCGTTCTATGAAAAGATACAAAAAAGCTTCCCTCTACTAGAAGGAAGCTTGTATAAAGTGGTTAATCGTTCTTTTGCCCCGTTAACAGGAGCATGATAAAGGAAATGAGTATGATAGAGCATGTCCAGGCCCAAGCCATAGGCAGATGACCAGAATCCACCGCGACATAAATGGCTGTAGGAATCGTTTGTGTTTTACCCGGAATATTTCCGGCAATCATCAACGTAGCACCAAATTCGCCCAGACTGCGGGCAAAACCGAGTATAAAGGCAGCTTTAAAAGAAGGAAAAGTTAAAGGAAAGGTAATATATCGGAAAACCTGCCACTCACTTGCTCCCATCGAGCGTCCCGCATCTTCCAGGTCACGATCAATAGAAGAAAAGCCCATTTTCAGCGTCCGATAAACAAGAGGAAAAGCCACAACTACTGCCGCTACCACCCCAGCCCACCACGAGAATACAATGGGTTCACCCAACCATTGCTCCACCAAATGGCCGAACCCACTTTTTCGTCCAAGTAATATTAACAGTAAAAAGCCAACAACAGTCGGCGGGAGTACCAAGGGCAGCATAAGCATGGTTTCAACGACCGTTTTCCCTGTAAACGCTCCTACCCGCGACATTGACCATGCCACAAACAAGCCAAATAGAATAACCAATACACTGGATAACAGTGCCACCTGCAACGATAACAGGATAGGAGGCCAATATTCATTCCAATCTATTGCTTGCATGCTCACTTCGGTATGGTAAATCCATACTTAGCCATAATATTCAAAGATTCTTGTGATTGAAGATAGGCATAGAAGTCCTCGGCTTCTTGCATGTGCTTTGAAGCTTTGATAATCCCAATCGGGTACTCAACAGATGAATAGGTTTTAGGGTCCACCTTAAAGGCAACTTTCGCCTTTTGCGAAGTCAACGCATCTGTTTTATATACGAAGCCGACATCAGCGTTTCCAGTCTCCACATATTGCAGCACTTGTCTAACGTCTTTTGCCTGAACGAGCTTGTCTTGTAACACGTCCCAAAGCTTCGTGTTTGTCAGCGCCTCCTGTGCATATTTGCCTGCAGGGACACTTTCAGGAATACCAATCGCCACTTTTTTTACTTCTTCCTTGGTTAAATCATTTACACTCGCAATGTTCATCGTTTCGTCTGTAGGAATAACGGCTACCAATTCGTTCGTCAGCCATTTTTTTTGTTTATCGCTCTCTATTAGCTGCTGATCTACGAGAGACTTCATGTTTTTCTTCGAAGCGGACAAAAACAAATCCGATGGCGCTTGACTCCTTAAGTTTAGTCTTTCATCATAAGATGGGTTATATTTTGAGCTGTGCCTGTCTTGTACGCTCGATTAATGTACAATTTTCAAGAAGAATATGATTAAAAATATCTGCTTCCAGATCCTCTAACCGCTTCAATACAAGCCGATGTGTACCACAAGCTTCCTGTGTCGGCTCAAAGCCGTTCGTTATCAAGCGCAGTTCCTTCAGCAGCTCCACTACAGCCTGATGCTCGTCTTGCAGCTTGGATACATGCGGATTCAGCGCGTTTGCCCCCTCAACGGTCGACTCCTGTAAAAACAATTCAATCATCGGAAATATATGCTCTTCCTCATTTTGAATATGATCCGATAAATTCTGTTTAAGTAAGGTATATAGCTCATTCACTCGTTTCAGATGCGGATAACGTTCGCCATGAACCCGCGTTAGCTTGGTTACATACGGTGTAAGCGCCGATAGTTCTTCGCGAAGCCTCGTATGATACGTATCCTGGATATAGGCGATTAGTTCTTTAGTTTCGAGTGAAGAAGGTTGCATTTGCTTATGCTGCGCCTGACTTTCCACCACTTCATGCACCTGCGCCAGCAGTTCACTAGCATTCAGACCTCGGCTGGCTGCCGCTTCCCGGAGTGGTATCTCCCCACCGCAGCAAAAGTCAATCCGCAGTTTACGAAACAAATCTCCCGTTTTGGGAACCTCTCTCACAATGTCTGCCACCCATGTTTCTTCCGTTAACTGGATCATTTCTACTTCCCCTATCTTGCTTTTATTTTATGTTCAGTTTTTAAAAGCTGAGGTCAGCTGTTCAGCCGCTTCTTTCCCTTGAGCGATACAATCTGGAATTCCAACGCCCCCATAACCAGCACCACATAGAAATACATTAGGAAAATACTGCGATAAATCATGTCTGACCTTTGCCATATGCTCTTTGTGTCCAATCGGATATTGCGGCATGGATTGATTACACCGACTAACCTCGGTGAATTCCGGTTCCGCATTCAGGCCCATTAAATCTTTCAAATCTTTGCGTGCGGCATCCACAAGCTCATCATCTGTCATCTGCATCCATTCCTGTGCACCTGCATGTCCGATATATGCTCGTAACAGCGTATATCCTTCAGGAGCCGTATGGCTCCACTTTGTCGAGGACCATGTACATGCTGTAATCCTTTTACCTTCCTTGCGCGGCACCAAAAAACCGGTTCCTTCAAAGGCAAGATTAAGCTCTGTATTTTTATAGGCAAGGGCTATATTGGCTACCGAAACGTAGTTGATCTTATTGAGCAAGCCGGCACTTGCAACACCGGAAAATAATTTAGCAGCCTCAAAGGCTGGAACAGCGCAGATCACTGCATCTGCTGCTATGTTTTGTCCATGATCCAAAATTACCTGATAGCCACCCTCTTTTCTTACTTCAGCCACACCCTGCCCCATAACAAAATGTACGGCATGCAGCCTTTCCTTTAACCGCTCCACGATTGTAGATAAGCCTTGCCGATATGAGAGAATGTTCCATTTGCTTAAATTGAGGAAAGGTTGACATTAAGCTGAGAGAATACGTATCGCCAGCGTAAATTCCAGATAGCAGAGGCTCTGTAATCTGGTTCAAAACTTCTTTGCCGAGGCGCCGCTTGATAAAATCCCCCAGAGATTCGTCCATATCACCTCGCTTGGCGGGAATAATTAAATCCAGGGCTGCGCGCGCTTTTCCCAGCGGAGAGATCAGCCCTGTCCGAATGAAGGGAGTTAGCTTCGTTGGAATGCCTAGAATGAAGCCCATCGGCATGGTGTGCAGCTTGCCCTTATGCAAAATGCAGGCAGACTTGGCCTTCGGGTTTGTCGACACCAGCTCTGCTTCCAGTCCCAATTCCACGGTCAGCTCCAGCATAGCCGTTTTTCTGGCCAGAAAAGCATCCGGTCCTTTTTCGATCATAAAATCATGATGACGAATGGTGTGTAGCTTTCCTCCCAGCCGGTCGCTTTTCTCGACCAGTGTAATCTCTACCTCTATTTGCTTCTCCTTAGCCAGCTTCTGCACATAAAAGGCAGCACTTAAACCGCTTATTCCTCCACCGAGAATAACGACTTTTTTAGGACTTTTTTTCATAAAAGCACTTTTCCTTCCTTAGCCCCAGGTATATACGCACAATAGGGGTCACTCTCCAAATAATCCCCTGTTATTGCAAAAGCCCTTGCTCTGGAGCCTCCGCAAATTGTATTGAATTCGCAGATTCCACATTTCCCTTTAAGCAGAGACTTATCTCTAAGCTTATTCATGACAGGAGAGTGCCGATAAATATGTGCCAGACTATCCTGTCGCACATTTCCGCATGCAAGGGGCAGGAAACCGCTCGGGTATACGTCGCCGATATGACTGATAAAAACAAATCCATCTCCATCATTTACGCCTTTAGGAGCACGCCCTAAAACATCTGCCCTTTTTTGTTCAAACGTCGCACCGTTCTTGCCTGCTCTGTGCTTTTCCTGCAATACAACCCTTCGATAATGTGGGGCTTCTGTAGCCTTTACACCGTAGGGCATCTGTTGTTGTATTTGATACAACCACTTCATTACAGCTTCATGTTCATCAGGCGTAATCATATCCTTCTCCATACCGCGCCCGGTTGGAACAAGGAAAAACAAGCTCCATAACACCGCCTGCATATCCTTTACCTTCTCTGCAATTTGCTCCAGATCGTGAAGATTGTACCGGGACACCGTCGTGTTTACTTGAATAGGAATGTTCATTTCCTTCAAATAACCAATTCCCCGCATGGTGGTATCGTAAGAGCCGACAGTACCCCGAAAATGATCGTGAATGTCTGCGCATGAACCGTCCAGGCTAAAAGCCCACCGTGATAAGCCAACTTGCTTTGCTTTTTCAACCGCTGCCCGGGTCACTTTAGGAGTGGCACTGGGAGTCATTGAAACCGACAGCTTTTTTTCTTCAATTGCATATTGAGCCAACTCAAACAAATCAGGCCGCGATAACGGATCTCCACCTGTGAAAACCACCAGCGGATGATTCATTTCAGCGATTTGATCTATTAGCTGCTTGCCTTCTTCTGATGTCAGCTGACGAGGGTCAGGCTTATACTGGGCTTCCGCTCTGCAGTGGAGGCATTTTAAAGCACATGCTCGCGTTACCTCCCAAATGACGATAAACGGGTTTTCGTGATAATCTCGTGGCATTTCCAAAGATATCATTGATGTCTCTCCTTTTTAGAAATATAAAAACAACACAGCTACATAGAGCATCAATGAAAATCCAATTTCAGCCATGCCGACTTGCTTTGCCTTTAATTCGAATTTAGGAAGCCATATAGCTCGTAATAATAAAATTAAAAAAGGAGCAGCCAAAAACAGCTTGATCCAGGCAGCAAACAGTACAATGATCAGATGATAGATGACTGAAGCATAATAATAACGTTTATTTTTTCTTTCACGGATGATCGTTTTAACATAAAGAGCAGTTCCCGTAAAATAAGACACCAGCAGCAAAAATAGCTCTGTCGATGTTCTCCAATCCCCTCCTTCACCAATATGAACAACAGGGTATATAAACGAACAAAAAACTATAATCGCAGCAATGTCATTAAGCAAGGCACGTTCATTTTTCATTTTGGCAAAGTACATATTAGCCATAAAAAAGAACAGTAACAGAACTCCATACCAGATCAACACAGGCTTTATCCATACCAGTGAAACTAAAAAAGGAAGTAGTATCGCTCCGTATACAACAGCGGGCTTACAGTATCTTTCACGGTTTCCTGTTTTAATCCATTGAAGAACCGGAAAACTGAATAAATAAATAAAAAACCAGCATACGAATAGAGGTATATGAATGAATTCCCTTGGAGAAGCCGCTAAACCGAATAAAAATGGAAGAATGAGCATGGCCCAGGCTCCATGCTGATTAGGTATATATCTACTGATCCCCTTCAAAATCTTGATCCTTTTTTCACAATGTTTATTATCTTTGTCACTTTGGTTAATCGATTCATCATCCATTCCCCCAAGATTAAATTTTTCATCTTCTCTAATTCTAAGTAATCTATTCAATTGAACCAATCAGGGAGTTCCCTTTTTCATATGGGGAAATAGCCTAGCCGGAAAACAACGGTGTTTGCCCAAGACGGAAGAAGTGAAGGAATTACGCAGAAGAAAAATTAAAAGTGGCACGCCAGACGGCATGCCACTTGATCAAAATTGTTCATTTTTTTAACTACGTCGCGTTCATTTTTTTGCCACTTGCAGGTGCAGCTCATGCAGCCTGCTCACAATCTCGTCATGTGTAATGGGTATCGGATCGAACATCAAGCCCTTACTTTTGGCAAATTCAACATCCTCGCCGGACAAAGGCCCTCGCTCCTGCTTCCAGCCGCTGGCGGACCAGTAGGTACTCATGAGTATTTTTCACTTTACAGTTTCCTATAATTCTCAATATATATTAAACTATAAATCAGCAGGCACAAAATAGTTTAAACATGAAATTCAAAACTTCGGAAGGGGAGAACTCATGATGCAAAAGCTTTGGCAAAAAGGGAAGTCTCTGTCCCTGCCTATTATGATGTCCGCATCGCTGATATCCGGGGCGGTGCTGTTAAGTATGCCTGCGGTGAGTGCATCTGCGGCCAAGGAATCGCTTCAGCTATCCGGTCAAACTACTTACTACGGAGAGGTTGAGAACGGACAGCCCAATGGACGTGGTACCATAAAATGGAGTGAAAACAAACAGTATTCGGGCGATTTTGTGAAAGGTAAGCGTACAGGTACCGGAAAATATATGAATCAATACACGGATGCAGATGGGCAAAATCATAAAGTGGTATACAACGGCACATGGAGCAATGACACCATGAGCGGTAAAGGCACGCAGACTGAACAAGTGACTCAAAGTGACGGAACGATCCGCTCGAACGGGATCCAAGTGGGTAATTTTCAGAACAACAGATTACAGAGCGGCTACCAAGTGATCCATGCTCTAGCCGATCCAGACTACAGCTTTACTTATCAAAACGGCATGGAAGTGCTAAATATCCTGCACAGCAATCAGAATCTAGTCCAGCAGTGGCAAAGCGGAGAGCTCTTCTCCGTAATATATAAAAATGGCTCCGTTCAAAAGGAATACTCCATGTTCCCTGAGGAGACAGCTACCAAGGAACGGCAAAGAAAAGCGGCCATCAAGTATCTCAAAGGGATTACCACCAAGGTCACCCCTTACTTGCAGCAGTTTGAAAAGCTGTCCAAGCAAATTCCGCTCAAATAAGCTGTCAGCGCGAAATATACTAGCTTATATGCAGAAAGGCCCCTCTTTCTTATGGAAAGTTCCATTTGAAAGAGGGGCTTTTTGCGTTTTCGATATCCCGATATAAGAATTTTGGATCATAAACACTCCTACCATTCTCCCCTATGCTTTCTCACGAACTCGTACAAACGACTTATTTTTGCTTGAAATCCCCTACTTTCTTTGCTAATGTCCACTGCATTCACTAAAATAAATATTAACAATTTTAATCATCCGAGGTGGAAATCATGGCTAAAATTATGGTTCCTCCTGAGAAACTAGAAGCGGTTTCCAGGCAATTTGCACAGGCACGCGAGTTGGGGGCACAAATTTGCGGACAACTGTCACAGCAGATTCAAATGCTGGAAAATGGCTGGGCAGGAACAACACAACAGCGTTTTTATCAGGATTTTCATCGAGCACGTGGGCAAATGGATGCCTTCACTCAAACTGTCGGTTCTGTCAGCACAGAGTTGCGTTCCATAGCAGTAAAGTTCAAGGAAACAGATACCCAGGCAGACGCAGGTATTAATAAAGGGGATCACAGCGGACAGAGCGGCAGCAGTGAGGGGGCAGCTTCCGAGAAAAAAGGCTCCGATCCCGCAGATATAGCCATTAACAGCCTTTCAGAGGCCAATAGGTGGCGGGGCCAGCTGGGCTTTGCCGGAACAGCTATCTATAGTGGCCTGGCTTCCACACTTGTGCTCACCAAAACAGTAGAATTCAAGAAAAGTCTGAAAAATCCCACTAGAGCGGTCATACATAATGCGGCCTGGGTGAAAGGTAAAGGAAGCAATGCTTTTATGCGTAATTTAGGCAAAAGCCTAAACCGCCAATTCGCCAAGCCAGGTATTGTAATGAAGGGTTTAAAGGGCTTTGACCGTTTAGCCGGAAAGCTTCAAATGGGAAAGCTTGGCTTGGGCTTCAACAAAGCCAATAGCTTTCCTCAGTGGACGCGGAACGTGATCGCCGGGGTGGAGAAAGGGCGTTACGGCATAGCCACCCGCCAAATTCCCGGCATGATCGCCAAGAAGCTGTACCCTATTAATGCCACCATGAATATTGTGGGCGAGGGTATCAGTCTGGCTGGAAAATGGAAAAGCGGGAAGCTTACCGGAACAGACGTGGCTGTGTCTGCTTCCAACGTAGCGATTAAAACCGCCGCAACCTATGGCGGCGCTGTTGCTCTGGGAGCCGTTGGCGGTGCCATCGGCGGTCCGGTTGGTGCAGCCGTCGGTGCTTACGTCGGCGGTACAGTGGGCAGCTGGGCAGGCGGAAAAGTCGCCAAATTCGCCGAAAAGGGCATTCGCTGGGCCAGCAAGCTATTTAAATAAGCATACGACCTAACAGATGAGAAAGGAGCCTGACTATGGACAAACATACGATAATTTTAACGCTTGAGGAACTAGGCTTTGCTTTGACTGCATTGGGCGCAGAAGATATGGCTTCCGGTCTGCTTCGATCTTATTATGGGGAACTGAGCGAAGATCGCTGGGAGCTGCTTTTTCATGCTGCAACCCACAGCCTGATATCCAAGGGACTGATGGAACAACGGGATGACGGACAGCAGCAGCTTGAATTTGATCCGTTCCTTGTTGAAATACTTGCTCAGCTCGTACAAAGCCGTCATATGCTGCGTGGATACAAGGAGCAGTCGGACAAACAGAATATATTGACCATACACAATGGAAATGACCGTTTTTTGTATCATTTCTCCAGCCATAATGAACTTCACTTCTTTCGCTGGTCTTTCCCAGAAGACTGGTATAACGACATTGGACAACTGTTCGGCCTGCTTCCTTCGGACTTTAAAAGTCACAGCCGATACGTCGATCTGACAGAAGAGCAATGGAACGAGTTAACCTCCTCCAACTTCACCATGCAGCGGACATCAGCTTGGAAACTTAGCGAGTCGGATCGGGAAGTGATACAAGTCTGGCATGAGGATTTTCAGTATAATTACAGATGCCTGGATAATTTGAGCCGGATGGTATACACAGATACAGATGAAGATGGGCCTTCCGTTACAGATCTGCTATTTGTTCTCAAAGGAGCAAATGATCTGTGGATCGTAAGAAATACAGAGCAAGATATGCAGGCTGCACCGTGTCTGCGAATGGAGAGTGTTACCGAGGCTGAATGGAGAGAACAGATGACCCATTTCATTCAGGCATTTGTAAACGATGAGGCGGTATTGCGTGGATAAAATTACATATCGCAGATCTTTGGCCTTTTGGAAGGCCATGGGGAGCTTGATGTTTGTACTTATTTGTCTGTTCTTGCTGCTGCTCATTTTTATCGACGAAGATATCACGGCTTTGCAAATCTTCTTCTTTATTACGTCAGCTATGATCGGAATCCCATTTTTCGGGGGTTATCTGGTTGCTTGTTTGAAAAGAACGCTTCGTAAGGATAACTACCTGTTCATCTTTGACGAGCACAGTATTTCCGATGGTATTCGAACTGTTCCATGGTCTGCAATCACAAAAGTCGAATTCGAAGGGGCATCCATCCGCAAATGGCTGCGCCCTCGTTTTCCCGCCTTTATTTTTTATCTTCATGACCGCAGCACCTGGGAAGTCAGTACCGATTATGTGTTGAACGATGCTGAGCTGAACCAAGCCGGGAAACAACTTCGAAATCTCATTAACCAGCATGGCAAGCCGAAAAAAAAGCGTTCCTGAATATCGTTCCTGAATATATCAAAGCTTGGCTCTATCGTATGCGGCTACAAGAGCCACAACCACTGCTGCCGAGTTGGTCGCAGCCAAGTCAAGATTGGAGTTAAATGAACCCGCCGCTTCTGCACCGGCAAGATCAGATAGAGAACGAACAGCCAGAAACGGGACACCAAACTGGTACGCTGTCTGGACGACCGCGGTCCCTTCCATATCTGTTACCCTGGCTTCAGGAAACTGGCTGCGAATAAAATGGGCGCGCTCAGCCTGATAGATAAAGGAGTCTGCCGTCGTAATCAATCCGGTGACGATCTGCCCTTCAATCTTGGTCTCCGCCAGCGCTGCTGTCGCAAAAGCAAGCAGCGCCGGCTCGACCGGATAACTTGCCGGCATCTGCGGCACCTGCCCATAGGCATAGCCGAACGCTGTTCCGTCCACATCGCTGTAAATCAGCTCGGTCGCCACTACGACATCGCCAACATGCAGCGCTGGATCAAGCCCGCCAGCAGACCCGGTATTAATAACAAGCTCCGGGCTAAATCGCTCAATCAGCAGCGCCGTAGTCAAGGCCGCGTTCGCTTTGCCAATTCCCGATTGCAGCAGAACAACTTCCTTGCCCTGAAGATGGCCTGTATAAAAAATCCCGTTCGCAATCCGGGTCACCTTTATCCCTTCGATTTGCGCTTTCAATCCTGCTATCTCCTCTTCCATGGCTCCGATAATCGCTATACTCAAAGTTCGTTTCTCGCTCCCTCCATGAATTTCTTCCATTCGCATTCCAGCTTATACTTTAAAAATACCCGTTGCTGCGATTCGCTGCACCGCCTCCAGCAGCCGTTCTTCGCTGTTCACCAGACTGACCCGCACATGGGAGGCTTCTGCACGACCAAAGCCTTCTCCCGGAGCCACTGCAACATGCGCCTCGTCCAATAAAAAGTCTGCAAAGGAAGCGGATGTATGACCCTCTGGCACCTTGAACCAGGCAAAAAAAGACCCCTGCGGAGGGGCTACATCCCAGCCAATACCTCGTAACGCTGCAATGAGAACATCACGCCGCCGCTCATATAACGCTGCCAGTTCCCGTACCGATTCCTGCGAGCCCAACAATGCCGCTGCTCCAAAAACGGTACTGTAGGCATGCGTATGATAATGCTTGAGCGCACCAATGACGGACGCATTTCCAACCGCAAAGCCGAAGCGCCAACCAGCCATGTTATATGTTTTGGAAGCCGTATACGTCTCGACACCATATTCCTTGCCGCCGGGGATTTGTAATAGACTAATCGGCTTGTGTCCGCCAAAGCCAAGAGCACCGTAAGCAAAATCATTCATAACCGGAAAATGGTGCTCAGCGGCATAATCCAACGTTTTCGTCAGAAAATCCGCAGTAGCCACTGCTCCAGTCGGATTGTTCGGGTAATTAATTATGAGCAACTTGACCTGCTCTGCGATTTCTTCCGGCACGGTTGTATAATCAGGCAAAAAGCCATCCTTCTCATCAAGCGGAATTGCATGAATATGGGCTCTTGCCAGCGCAGCAGCGGAGTAATACTGCGGGTATGCCGGATCGGTGGTCAACAACCAGTCACCGGGATTGAGCAGCGCCTGTGGAATACCCATTACACCTATGGCGGAGCCATTGAATACGGCCACTTCCCGGTCAGGATCAAGCTCCACCTGATACTCCCGTTTATAGAACGCGGCGACAGCTTCCAGTGTGCTTTTTTTCCCATGGAAAGGTGGGTAGCCCTGATTAACCGGTTGATCGACCGCTTCCTTTAAAGCACTGATGATATGCGCCGGTGTCGGCTGATCCGGGTTGCCAGCTGCCAAATTGATTACATCTATTCCTTTGCTTTTATACAGATTCACTTTATCATCCATTGCGCTAAAATAGTTATCAGGCAGACCCTTGACGAGATCAGAGGATGAAAAAATCACGTTCATCTCCACCTTTTATCCATAAGATACAGGCTGACAATGTCAGCCCGCGGAAGATCGTAATCCGATATTATTTGAAATAGCTTGGCAGCTTGTAGCCTTCATAATCGGGATTTGATTTGATGTACTTCTGGAAATCTTTCGAATGATACCCATCAATAATATCTTTGACGAATGGCTTGTCCTTGTTCTTGCTGTCTACAGCCACCACATTCGTAAACGGATCGGTCATATTTTCAAGCTTTAATGCCGAGGTCAGCTTTATACCATTCGATACAGCAAAGTTTCCCTGGATAGCCGCAAAATCAACATCCTCCAATGCACGTGGTCCCTGTGCCGGTTCGGTAGCAACAAATTCCAAATGATGCGGATTAGAGGTAATGTCGTTCACCGAGGTTTGCAGTGGATCAATATTTTCCTTTAATGTGATCCAGCCTATTTCCTTTAAAATATTCAGCGCACGCAGCATATTGACTGGCTCGTTGGGCAGGTTAATTTGGGCCCCGTCGCTAACTTCGTCAAGGCTGGTATGCTTGCTGGAGTACAATCCCATTGGAGGAGTCGGGACCTGTACAGCACCAATCAAATGAATATTCTCCCGTTTATTCATAGACTCCAGATAGAGCGAATGCTGGAATACATTCGCATCAATATCGCCGTTAGCCACGGCTACATTGGGCTGAACACCGTCAGTAAACTCTTTATATGTAATCTTATAGCCCTTCTTCTCCAAATATGGAGCCACACCCTTCTTAAACTGATCGCTATATGGACCCGGATTAAAGCTGATATGCAGTGTTTTCTGTTCTTCACCTGCAGCGCTGCCCGGCGTATTCTTGCTGCCACAACCAGAGATAAAAAGTATGACTGCTCCCAGTAATAGTATGAATGGAATCCATTTTTTCTTCATTTTGATGTCTCCCCCTGATATCATCTGCTTTTTGTGGGCTAGAATGTTGTAGTCCATTCGAATACCAAGTAATTTGATGCGTTTTATAAATATTACAACAATTTTTTATTTACTGTCAACAATATTTAATCACGCATCTTCTGCATACCAAAAAGGGCCGCATTAGGCGGTCCCTTTCTCACCTGTCTGTTTTTATACATTTATTTCTATCAGGGGATTGATTTCATCAAATGTCAGCGTAAATAATTCAGGCATGGCACTTCACAATTTTGTCATATACCTCCGTTTCAACCTGCCGGACTAAAAGAAGCTGAAAACCCAGCCTTTAAAGTTGGCAGCCAAGCGATCATCCGAGCTGACCATATGGCAGGCATGAACGGCGCTACCGCCACAATTGTGGGTGCTTATACGACTACTGCTTATACGGTTTCATACACTCCAACCACTGGAGGGGAAAAAGTGACTAATCATAAGTGGGTTATTCATGAAGAGATTAAAGATGCGGGCAGCAAGCCCTATGCACCGGGCACAGAGGTTATCTTGGCGGCAGATCATATGAAGGGGATGGATGGGGCCAAGGGCACCATTGATTCCGCTGAGCCAACGACCGTTTATATGGTAGATTATACGCCGACTACAGGGGGAGAGCCTGTCAAAAATCATAAATGGGTGACTGAGAGTGAGCTTTCAACCCATTAGAACTCTTACATCACTGGTTGTTTATGTAGAAAAAGGGAGCCTGACATCGGCTCCCTCTATACGGCTTTATTTTGGTTTGGACAAACTACTTTGCTAAATTCAGCTTGGCATCCTTGATATCATACAAGGTTCCTTTGTTGCTATCTACGAGCTTTTTCATTTGCTTGTTGGCCGTTCCATTTGCAGGCACGATCGCATTAAAAATAACAGCATTTTTCTGTAATTGCTCGTTCATTTCATCCACTGAGAAGCGGGCTTTGTCCGGGGCTGTATTTTTATCATGAACCGGTGCATCTGTAATGAATATGATCGTTTTGGAATTTGAATTTTTGGGAAATTTGCTAATAGCAAGCTGGATGGCCTCCAATCCCGATTCCTTCAAATCCCCACCAGCGGAAGGACGCAGCATATTCAAATTACCTTTTAACTTGTTTTTATCTGCCGTAAACTCGAAAAACTCTAAATCCTTATCTGCCTTTAAATTGATATCCCGAAAGGCAACGATAGCAAATTGAGAACCTGCTGGAACGGAATCAACGAAGCCTTTAACCTTCTGTCTCACATAATCCAGCGTTCCTGTCATACTACTCGTCACATCTATAACAAACACAATATCCGTAGATTTAGTGAGGGTAGTGGAAATCTTTTTCAGAATCGTCGGATTGGATTGTGGTTCAGGCTTATCCTCGTTTTCCTCCATTAATTGTTCACTTTCGCTTGTCGTCAAAACCTGCGGCGGGGCAAGAAAAATCACAACGCTCTGTGCTGCAATATTCCACTTTACCTTCGCTCCCAGCGCCTCACTTACAAAGCGAATCGGAACCATCACTTTGCCGTTAATGAGTCTCGGCGCGGCATTGAGTCGCACCAATTTACCATTGATATAGGCATCTCTGGAGCCCACGGTTAACTTGATCGTCGTATTTCCTTTAGTTGCGGTAACGGTCTTGGTAGCTCCATCCCATTTCACCTTCGCGCCAAGCGCCTCAAAAACAGCACGAAACGGCACCAGCATACTTCCGCTAATAGAGGTCGCAGGCTGCTCATATTGTTGCAGCCTTCCATCAATAAACACCACAACCTGCCCAGCTTTGTTGTTGTTTATGGGAACAAATTGCGGAACAGATGCTGCCGAATTTCCCGACTGATCCATCATTTTAATATAAAAGTAGTATCCACCCGTAGACAAGTCCAAGTTACTCAGAGAGTAGTTAAAGGTTGTCTCCGGATTGAACTGAATCCGTTTAACCAATTGCGCATCCGAGTTTTTGACCATAACGTATGAAGTGTATGTCGGTTGAATATTTTTCATCTTCAAACGAACCACAAATGACGTACCTGATGGGTTGATCGTAAATGTACCCGGAAATTGTTCTCCAGATGGGATAGACAAAGGAATCTCTGGGGATTCATCAGCCGCTTGTTCTTCTTTAGATTCCATGACCGGCTGCGTTCCTTGAGGCTCAACGGTAGGTTGAGGAACCTCAGGTTCACGGACGATAGGAGTTTCCTTCGTCTTGGTCTCCACTTCAGGCTGTGTTACTTTCGGCTCCTCAGTGGATGGAGTTACTGTAGTTTCGTCGACTGACTGCATGCTGCTATTATCTAATTTACTATAATAGAAGTATATTTTCGCCCCGTCATGAGGCGCTTCGAGCTTGTTATTAAGTGTTACCGTTTTATTGATATAGTCAACTGTAAAGTATGAAGTTGGAATCGCTATATCATCAATAAAAAGATCGACTTTGGAACCCTTTTTAATGAGGTTTTGGGTTGGTATTTCAAAAATACGGCTTTTACCATCTCCTTCGGAAAGGGCCACGCACAACTTTTCACCCACAGACCATTCCATGGCTGGAGCTATGGGAAACTCCATATGATTTTCGGACCCTAAACTAGGTGCTGGTCGTGAATCCGCAATCGTAATTGTTGAATTTGTATAATCGACTGTGAAGTCACTTGAAGGAATTTCAGTATAGTTTGTATACAGCCGAATTGGCGTATCAGGCTTAAGTGTATTCTGGAGATTGAATTTAAACACTCTGTTTACTCCATTGCCATCATCAAGTATAAGTTTAAGTTGGTCCCTCTCTCTTAACACAACTGAGTTTGAAGTCGCAGCGTGAACACTTTCCGTCCCCACAATTAGCCAACTCGTGAGTATCATTGAAAACATAAGCAGGAACACAGTCTTCTTGAACTTCATTTTTATTCCCCTTTTTGAATCTTCTTTTCGGTAAATCATAGCACAGGGTTTAATAAAGTTCATGTAAACTAATGGCAATTTGGGATATGGAAGGTCACTTTTTCATATTCAATATTCATATGTAACTCCTACTCCGTCGGTCTTTCGTCGCCGAGGCTGGAACTTTTCGGTCTATCCAGTCCTCCTCAAGATCTCTGTAAAAAGCTCCTCAAGCTCTCTGAAAAACGCTTCTCATGCTGGAGTAACCATTCTTTTCTCCATAGCCCCCCTGCGTAGCCGGTTAGTTTCTGATTTGAACCAATAATTCGGTGACAGGGAATAACAATACTGAGTTTATTTTTTCCATTTGCACTGCCTACGGCCCTAATCGCTTTTTCGTTTCCAATAGCAAGGGCAATGTCCTTATATGCCGCCGTTTCGCCATATTCTACTTTCACCAGCGCATTCCATACCCTTTGCTGAAAGTCTGTACCTTCAAAAGCATAGGGAAGCGTAAACTCATAGCGCTCACCTTTAAAATACTCATCAAGCTGACTAGCACATTTCTCTAAAACCCGGGGAGGAGCCTCTTCCATAGTCTTGGTTAAGGGTACATCCTGATCAGAGAACATGATGGAATGGACTGCTTCACTCGTACCCCATATCTCGATCTCCCCAATCGGTGATACATAATTCAACATATATAGCTTGCTCATAAAAGGATAACACCCTCCTTGAACTACTCCTTATTCAGCTTCCTGTACTCACTAGGAGAACATTGGGTCAAGCTGCGAAATGCCTTATAGAAATTTGAAGAGCTTTGGAAGCCTGTTTCATAACAAATCTCAAGATTCGTAAGCTCTGTACTTTTAAGCAGATAGGCTGCCTTATCCACTCTGATTTTTTCCAAATACGTGCGGGGCGTTTCTGAGGTTTCCTGCTTAAAAATGCGCTCCAAATAAAAAGGGCTTACTCCGACATGGTTCGCAATATCCTGCAATACCAGTCTTTCTCTATAATGATGAACCAAGAAGGCGACCACATTTTGGACCAGTCTGATAGAGGGTGAAACATCTGTTTCAGGCTGGCATCTTTTGCAGGCACGAAACCCTGCTTTCTCCACTGCCTGTATTTCATCATAAAACTCAACATTTATTTTTTTCGGCTTTTTGGAGCGACAGGAAGGACGACAGTAAATTCGGGTTGTTTTCACAGCCGTAAAAAACAACCCGTCATATTTACGATCACACGCTATAATTTTCTCCCACATTTCTTCAAAAGAAAGCTTGATGTTAGCCATGATATCGAATGACCTGTCCTTTCTATCGTTCATCCTTAGTTTATCCTCATGAATATAAATGCGAAGTATCTTGAAGGTTGATCAATTGTTCAGCGTTCCTTTGCAAAGCAACTATTATATTATCAGAAAATGCATTACCAAAGCTAAACCGTTTAACTCCCAGCTCCTGAAGCTTACGGACATTTGTCAGACCTGGCAAGGATAAAACATTAAGCGGTGCTTTTACATGCAGCACAACTTCCCTAATCTCATCATCGACCTTCAACCCCGGAACAAAAATACCACTCGCACCGCTCTCCACATACGCTTTGGCCCGTTTAATGGTTTCCGCAAGTGGAGCATCTTTCTGCAAATATGTATCCGTTCTTGCGTTTATAAAAAACTCTCTATACCCATGCGCATCCAGTGCTGCTCTTATGTTGGACAGCAGCTTACTGTGCAATTCCACTTCTCGAAGTCCCTTTTTCGTTTTCAAAGAATCCTCAATATTAATCCCTGCAACTCCTACATCAGCTACCCTTAAAACATGCTCAACAATCGTCGCCGTATCTTCCCCGTACCCTGCTTCAATATCTGCCGATACTGGAATCTGAACATGATCTGCAATCGTTCGAATGATGCTTACATGCTGGTCAAAATCAATAAGCTCACCATCTGCAAAGCCAAGCGTATTGGCAATCCCCCAGCTCGTTGTTCCTATCGCCTTAAAGCCTGCCCTCTCCAGAGCGACGGCAGATAACAGGTCCCAGGCGTTTCCTAAAAATAATAGCTCCTCGGATGTATGCAATGCATTAAATTGCTGTATTCTGTTCATGTTATAGCCTCCTGATATGTGATGTATCTCATTTTAACAAGAGGCTGTTTGGGTTTCGTCCTCATTCTTGCGCTTATGGTCTGTGGAAATCGTTCATAAACACGATCAGCTAGGTCTATTTACTCACATATAGATCATAAAATTTGAAAAAAATGGTTATTCAAGCTCTATTCAGTCATATGATTCTTATCTATACTTTTGCTAAATCCATTCGAGTTAGAAGCAAATCTAAGCTAAGGGTTTAAAGTATGTTCCGTGTTGCTGCTGACACAAAATCATTATTTCTATAGGCAACATTTCTTTTAGCCTAACAGTATAAGCGCTTAAACTATGTGCTTATGAAAGGAGGAACTCTATCACATAAAACATTCTATTTACCTCATATTTTATGTATAACGAGAGTTAACACGCTTATGTTATTTTTCATAATAGGAACAATCCATAAATGATTTTGGTAATTACATTGATCTAGGAGGAATTATATGTATAAGACAAGTGATAAACTCGTTTCAAATAAAACAAAGTTCTTTATGATCTTGCTAAGCTTTACTGTAATCGCTTCATTCTCAAGCTTGTCCGGCCCTTCACCTGCCAAGGCTTTTGCTGAAGAGAACGGAACTACAGTACAGGAAACGGTTGATTTAAATGAGGGTGACAATTCAAATGAAGCAAGTACAGAGTCATTATCCCTTACTAATGAAGAAGCTACTAGCCAGGCAGCGGTTACAGCTACTGATCATGATGCTAATTTCTCACCTTCAACACTTCAGTTTCTAAAGGCTAATACAGGACTCGACGGTGAGCAATGGGATAATATTATGAAGCTAGTGAACAAACCAGAGCAAGATTCTTTGAAATGGACTGAATTCTATGGCTATGCTGAAGATATAGGCGATAATCGCGGATACACAATTGGTATCTTTGGCGCAACGACAGGCGGTTCAAATGATACGGGACCTGATGGTCCGGACTTATTCAAAGCTTTTGATGCTGCTAGTGGAGCTAGCAGCCCTTCCATTGCAGGTGGATTAACACGTGCTGGTCTGAAGGGGAAAATGAGTGGTTCGATTCTAAAACTCAGCGATAGCGATAGTGTAATCAAGAAGAAGATCAAGGCTCTCCAAAACAATGAGGCTTGGAGAGAAGCCATGTGGCGTACGTTCTATGATACCTATATCAAATATAGTGTACAGCAAGCACAGAAACGCGGATTTAATACCGCTCTGACGATTGGATCATTTGTCGACACAGCACTCAACCAAGGCGCTACTGGTGATTCAGGTAGTCTTGAAGGAATCCTCTCACGTTCAGGCAGTAGTACGAATGAGAAGACATTCATGACTAACTTCTATGCTAAGCGTACATTGATTGTCGATACCAACGATTATAACCAGCCTCCTAATGGTAAGAATCGTGTGAAACAATGGAGTTCTCTCTTAGCTTCTGGGGAAACAGATCTTAAGAACGCAGATGCAGCCGTCATTAAAGTAACTAATTGGGAAATGAAGTAAATCACAATATACGTAATAAGGAGGGCATCCGTCTGCCCTCCTTTATCTATTTTCATGAAAATTTAGTTGGTAATGACTGCTGGCTTCGGTACATCTTCAAAATAAGGTGACTCGGAAGGAACAACAACAGTAACGAAAAGAATTCCAGCGAGAATTACTGAAACTGCCGAGAACGCCAGACATACAAATTGTAATGAAAACAGCTCTGCTAAGTAGCAACGTCAATCCAATTCTCCCATACAGTTCCTCTGATCATTCGAGTATGTAGGTCGCGTGAACAAACAGAGAAACTGCCCCGGAAGCCCGAAACTTGCAAGCTCCTGAGACATTCTTGTAAAATGTTTATTAAGTCGAAATGGAGGCAGTTAGATTAGTTGATAACCAGATGGAAGTCTGCCAGTACTGCGGATATTACGGATTTGCTGCTACGTCAAACGTTGGTTGGTTGAAATAATAGATGTTCTACATCATTCCCACGAATCAGATCATCCAGGTCGGCGATGCGGCGATTGCCTCTATACACACGGAAATACCTCTAAACCGCGTGTTAGCAAAGAGTACAAGTGTAGCATCGCTGCTTGTAGAAAAGAAACGCAGACTATCAATGCCGTCGAGAATGTTATCGGTATTGCGAATACCCAGGTTTCCTCTGAATACCCTGCTGGAACCCCGAAATTTCCCTCGTCGTAAACTGTCAGACGTGGATACGTTTGAGAGGCGCAGGCCTTACAGCACCTAACTCAAAATAGTTGTTTGATTGAATAGAAGCGGGATAAACTTGAAAAAGGAACGTATGTTCTGTATAATCTAGCTTAGCAACTTGCGAAATCCTGAACTAACGGAGATGCGGACATGGACCATAAATTTATTGAGGAACTACGCGAAATCAGCAGAAATGACAAGCGTAGACCCGAATTTCTAATCAAGGGCATGAAAGAAACACTTCAGGAAAGAAAAGAAAAAAACTTTATTGAGAGATGGATTTGGCGACAAAAGAATAAGAAGCGTATCGCGCGGAGATTTAAGTCCTGATAGATCTAACAACGGGACTTCTCAATAGCGGGAGGAGACAAAGTCATGATTGAGCAGCTAATCCCTATGTTGTATGCATATTTAAGAAGATATGCTGTGAATTCAATCAAAAGAGGACCCGTAAAACCATCTTTGTGGTCGGGCCCCCTCTTCTAAGCTTTCTATAAAGCTTTATTCCGTAACACCCAATTCCGCTTGAACTGAGGATCGTCGTGAAAGTAAATACACAGCTACAATGGCGATAGCGACACCGGCTGCTCCAAACCAAGTGATGGAAACCAGCGATATCTGACCTATAACAACGCCACCAATCCCAGCTCCGGCCGCCATTGCAAGCTGCATCGTAGACTGGTTGAGACTCAGCATTACACCGGAAGACTCAGGCACAAGAGTGACCAGATTATATTGTTGAGTAGGTCCAGTCGTCCAGGCTGCGAACGACCACAGAATCAGTAAAGCAAACACTGCGCTTAGAGAGTGTGCGGCAAAAGGAAGTAAAAGTAAGGAAATTACGTGCAGCATCATGCCTCCAAATAATGTAAAAGAAACTCCCTTCCTATCTGCGCTGTACCCACCGATTTTTGACCCGATCAGACTGGCGATCCCGAAGGCAAGTAATACTGAACTTAGCATATCCTCCCCTACACCCGATACATTCAGCAAATAGGGTGAAATGTAAGTATACACAAGTGAATAACCGCCTAGCCAAAAAAAGGTGATGGCCAATCCCAAAGCGACCTCAGGCTTTTTCAGAAGAGCAAATTGCTGTAGCAAAGGAACAGGCTGATCTCCTTTTAAGCGTGGAATCGTCATGGCAATAACAATCAGGGCCACAATCCCTGTCAAAGCGATGCCAAGAAATACCGTTTTCCAGCCATATGCAGAGGATATCATTCTTCCAACCGGAATTCCAATAATCAGCGAGGCCGTAAAACCCATAGTGACTGTAGCAATAGAACTAGCCTGCTTGCCGGCTGGAGCGATTTTCGCTGCGATACTTAGGGCCGTAACCACGACCATTCCCGCTCCAAGTGCCATAAGAATACGCGCGGCAATAAACATCCCAAAACCCGGCAAAACAAAGGACAGGACATTGGCAACTGCAAATAATCCGAGTGAGTACAGGAGCAGCTTGCGTCTGTCCCATTTAGCGGTTATTGCCATCAGGATCGGCGTGCCAATCGCATAGGCCAGAGAAAAAACGGTAATCAACTGACCTGCAGCAGACACAGTAATTCCCATCGTTATCGCAATCTGATCCAAAATTCCCGAGATAATATATTCGGATGTACCTACCAAAAAACTGACAATTGCCAAGATATATACTTTCCACGTGCTCTGCATTTCCAGGTAACGCCTCTTTTCTTTATTGTTTTTATATTTTTACAAATATCGAAATTAAGACTAAAAAAATTATTTGATCAAGAACGGGGCATATTTCTCTGCTGCTTCAACATTCAAGCTGTAATAAATAAAAGTGCCCTCCTTCCGAAATGTCAGCAGCCCGGATTCTGCCATTTGCTTCAAGTGATGCGATAAAGTCGAAATAGCAACACTGTTCAGCTTTTCGCCAAGCGTAGAGCAGCATTGGTCACTTTCCTTTTTTAGCAAAAGTGCTATCTTAAGACGAGTCGGTTCTCCAAGTGCTTTATATATTTTCACAGCTTGCTGCATCTCATTAGTATCTTTCACCCTGTTCAATCCCCTTCTGCTTTGAGGCTTAATTTCGATGTTTGTCGAAATAAAATTATCATAAACATCTACAAAAGTAAACCACTTATTTTAAGGCCACAGCAAATTTCCGATCATCTCATAACAAAATAATCCCCCACCCACAAGGGATGGAGGAAATAACGGTCTAAATTCAATCAATCCACGTGCCAACATTATCACAGAATATTCTAGCTCGCTAAACTTGTTTCAATGTATTTGTAGTGCTTCTCGTCATCAAGTAGCTTTGGATCGCGGGACTTGGCGCCATGTTACATGCACACCAGATAATAACCATTGGACATGGCGCTAATTCGGGCTTGCTGTGGGTCTAACAACAATTTCGTTCACATCTACATCTGCAGGCTGCTCCATGGCATACAGAATGGAACGAGCAATGGCATCCGGGGAAATCGAAATACGACGATACTCTTTCATTCCCTGCTGTGCCTCTTCATCTGAAATGCTATCAGCAAGCTCGGATTCGGTTACTCCCGGTGATACCATCGTCACACGAATATCTCCGCCAACCTCCATACGCAATCCTTCAGAAATCGCCCGAACCGCATACTTCGTAGCGCAATATACAGCTGCCGTTGGGGTTACGCTATACGCTCCAATGGAGGCGATATTGATAAACTGACCAAATCCTTGCTTTTTCATGATAGGAAGCCCTGTCGCGATCCCATGCAAAACACCCCGTATATTTACATCAATCATGTGATCCCATTCCTCTACCTTCAGAGCTTCTAATTTTGAAAGAGGCATCACTCCCGCATTGTTCAAAATGACATCCACACGTCCAAATGTTTTTTCCGCGAACTTAATGAACGCTTCCATCTGCTCCCTCTGAGTCACATCCAGTTGCTGATACTCTGCCGATCCACCTTTTGAACGAATCTCAGAGGTAAGAGCTTCCAATCGTTCTGTGCGTCTGGCCCCCAATACCACATGCGCCCCATGGTGAGCAAGTAAGCGGGCAGCAGCTTCACCGATCCCACTGCTTGCCCCCGTAATTGCTACGACTTTCCCTTTAATATTCAACATGCTTATCCTCCTTTAGTTTAAAAACTCACTGAAAATTCATACGGATTTAAACCCGCCTTATGTATTGTGGCACAGGGCAGAAAAGTCGTAATGCTCGCAGAGGAAAGCTACTATTATGGCACATCCGACTACCTTGTGGTTTCGGTGGATTTGCCGATTTCCGGGCAGGTCATACAAGCTTCAGCAGAAGCTCCTTATTTGTGCCTCCGGCTCAATTTTGATCCTCATCAGGTTTTGGACCTGATCAAAGAATCTGCTTTATCCATAAGTTCAATTCCTGATTCCAGACGAGGCTTGTATGTAAACCAAACCAACCCTCTGCTGCTGGATGCCGTGGTAAGGCTAGTGCGGCTTCTGGACAAACCGCAGGATGTTCCGGTGCTTGCCCCATTAGTCATTCGTGAGATACTGTATAGGATTTTACAGGGAAACCAGGGGGAATCCTTAAAACAACTGGTCATGACCGGCAGCCAATCCCACCGGATCGCAGAAGTTATCCAACGGATTAAGCAGGATTATGATAAGCCATTGCGCATTGAGGAGTTATCCAAACTAGCTAGTATGAGCTCTTCGTCGCTACATCGTCATTTTAAAGAGATTACGGCTATGAGCCCATTGCAATTTCAAAAGCAATTACGCTTGCAAGAAGCCCGTCGCCTGTTGTTATCGGAATCAGCGGATGCGGCAGATGTCGGCTTTCAGGTAGGCTACGAGAGTCCCTCGCAATTTAGCCGTGAATATGCCCGATTGTTCGGCCTGCCTCCCATTCGTGATATTAAGCGCTTGCGCATGGATCAGGATCACCCCACAAGTTGAAAAATGATGAGCGAATCCTTGTCTAGCTAAAGATTTTTGGTGATAACAGAAGGTTAAAAATACAGTAAAAAGCCGCCCCTCTTGTAGAGAAGCAGCTGTTATGGGAATTGCCTTTGGAATTGGGTGGCTTCAACTATGCGATAAGGGCTAGTACGGATCATCCAGCTTTACAAGTAAAGCCCGAATGACTTCCTTTTCCGCCGCAGTAAGCTGTTGTCCCGCCCGCCATTGTTGAATCTCTTTCTTAACTTCCTTTGGCTCTCTATAGCTAAGGGCATACCCAATTCTTGCTATGCATTGTACACGAGTGGATTTGTCCGTCTTTGCCAAAGCTCTGGTCATCGCAGTCTTATCCCTTGTGAATAATTCTCCCATAATGGCAGCATAGCTTTCGCTTAAAGCTCCATCCAATCCGTCAGAAGCCCGGATCACATTGGGAAAGCTTTCCGATGAAATAAAGACTCGCTGCTTATACAGATATTCGATGACCTCCAAGCTTTGCTTTCTGCTAACCTTGTTAAACGTGTCCCACTGGATACCTGCCAAATGGTCCGTAATGTGATGTACTTTTGCTTCGTCGCTGAGGGATGAATCATTATAAAAGGACAGCACAAGTTCCTCTTTCCTTTGCTGGGTATGCTCCGTATGGAATGCATTTTCCATTGGCTTCCCGGCACTTGTTCCAGACGACGACGCAGTGTCAGTATTCTGTCCCACTGGATTGGAAGTACACCCTACAGCTACCGCCAGCAATAGCGCAGTACAAGCTATAGAAACGAACACGCGACCTTTTGACATGAGCCCACTCTCCTGTCCGGGCAAGAAATGATAGTTACCATTATTCAAAACCCATCCATATCCTACTGCTCCTACGGCTATTCATCAAGCGTTATAATGATGAGAAGAGTCACCTTAAACTTCTAGGTTCAGTCAAGTCCCACCGTAGGCTTGCGAATCATGGATACGCTTGATTCCCTGACGATCAGGCGGGGCTCAAATTGCACGCGCTCATAATCCCCTGGTGTCTGTTCCTGAATCCGCTTGAGCAGCAGCTCCGTAGCCAATCGTGCCACCTCTTCCCCCATAATGGAAACAGAGCTGATCTGTGGCGTCGTTACCGTTGCCCACAAATTGTTATCAATGCCGACTATAGCAACCTCATCCGGCACTTTGACGCCCAGATCCTTAAAACGGTTGACAATGCCAATCGCCACCATATCGTTAACCGCATAAATAGCATCCGGCATATGCTTCAAGCTATGAAAATAATCGGCTGCACGCAGCCCTGTCTCAAAGGAGAAATCATCGCCAAAATAAACGAGTGAAGGGTCCACATGCTGGAGAGACTGCTCATAAGCAAAGTATCTTTCCTCGATTTTGTCCTTTGCAGCACCTGCGTAAGCGATTCTCGTTCTCCCGATTTTAAGCAAATGCTCCATCACAAGCCGTCCCTCTTGCCGGGCCAGACTGACGATATCCGCTTTGACATTTTCGCCCAGCTTCTTGCCATAATTAATAATGGATACAGGAACGCTGGCCTTGTTGATCAGATCCACCAGCATTTTGGGGTATGCAAGCGGCATTATAATAAGCCCGTCCACATGCAGCTTCTTAACCTCCCGAACCGTTTCAAGCTCCATTCTGGCATTGCCGGCGGTATTAATCTGCACAACACGGTAACCGTGCTGCTTCGCAGCCTGCTCCACGGACCAAGCAATCTCAGGAATGATCGCGTTACGAATATCCGGCACGGCCAGCGCGATTTGGCGTGTCTGACGTACCTTTAAACTCTGAGCTGAGGTATTAGGGGTAAAGCCCATCTCTTCAATCACTTGCAAAATGAATGCCTTTGTTTTTGGGCTGATGCCCTCGCTATCATTAATAGCCCTGGAGACAGTCGCAATACCGACTCCTGCCCGCTTGGCTACATCCTCTATGGTTACTTTCTTTTGCTCTGACACACCCAAAATCCTTTCACGCTCGGAATCGTTTTCTCTCTATGAACATAAACTCTCTAATATAGATATTATACCACAGAATGAGTCTCTAAAAATTGAATTCGTTTTCTTCTAGTCCCTGCTTGACCTGAATAATTCGTGAAATTTCTTTTGTACAAAGCAACGAGTCAAATATAGCGCTGTAGTCACAAGTGATTATATTCACAAAAAAATCAAGTGCTTTTTGTATGAATTTGGTTTGACAATGTGTAAAAATTGTGACATATTATTTTTCGGAAACGTTTCCTTATTCATTCACTTTTATAGAGGCAATGATCATATATTCATCAAGGAGATGACAAGACATGCAAGCATTGAGATGGCATGGAGTAAAAGATTTACGTTTGGAAAACATTGAGCAGCCCGCTGCTCTGGCAGGAAAAGTAAAAATTAAAGTAGAATGGTGCGGCATTTGCGGAAGTGATCTTCATGAATATGTAGCTGGACCGATCTTCATTCCCCAAGATGCTCAGCATCCATTGACTGGTGAAAAAGCTCCGATCGTCATGGGACATGAATTCTCTGGACAAGTGGTCGAAATCGGCGAAGGTGTAACCAAGATCCAGGTTGGCGACCGTGTAGTCGTAGAGCCGGTTTTTGCATGTGGAGAATGTGATGCATGTAAACAAGGCAAATATAACCTTTGCGATAAAATGGGCTTCCTCGGTTTGGCAGGCGGCGGCGGTGGATTTTCTGAATATGTCGCAGCTGACGAGCACATGGTTCACAAAATTCCAGAAAGCGTATCTTTCGAACAAGGAGCTTTGGTAGAGCCTTCGGCCGTTGCTTTGTATGCTGTTCGTCAAAGCCAGCTGAAAGTCGGCGACAAAGCCGTCGTATTTGGCGCTGGTCCTATCGGATTGCTGGTTATTGAAGCGTTGAAAGCTTCGGGTGCATCTGAAATATATGCAGTAGAGCTTTCCGAGGAGCGTAAAGCTAAAGCTGAAGAGCTGGGTGCTATCGTGCTTGATCCTAAGACCTATGATGTTGTGCAAGAACTGCACAAACGGACCAACGGCGGCGTAGATGTAGCCTATGAAGTCACTGGAGTACCGCCTGTGCTGACTCAAGCGATCGAATCTACCAAAATCAGCGGACAAATTATGGTCGTCAGCATTTTTGAAAAGGAAGCTCCGATCAAGCCTAACAATATCGTCATGAAGGAACGTAATCTGACTGGCATTATCGGCTACCGTGATGTATTCCCGGCTGTCATCAGCTTGATGGAAAAAGGATATTTCCCTGCTGACAAGCTGGTGACTAAACGTATTAAGCTCGAAGAAGTGATTGAGCAAGGCTTTGAAGGTCTCCTGAAAGAGAAAAATCAAGTTAAAATCCTGGTATCTCCGCAATCCTAATATAGAAGCAAATTCAGATGTCTGCCCTTATGCAGACATCTCAGGCTGTCGAGAAAGTCTCGACAGCCTATTTT
>NZ_ASSB01000135.1:0-48062 GCF_000520755.1 Paenibacillus sp. 1-18 | reverse complement strand
GGGGCCCAGCCGTTATTGCGGTAGGCTTCCAGCGCACTCACGGCTTGTACCATCGCCTGCGGATTCGCCAGGCCAATGTCCTCGCTGCTCGCCGCGATGAGGCGGCGAATAAAGGTCATCGGGTCCATGCCGAGCTTCTCTACGGCGTACAGGAACCAGAACAGCGCCGCGTCGCTGGAGCCGCGAATGCTTTTGTGAAAGGCAGACAGCACGTCATACTGCGTAGACTCGTCTGCCTTGACAATCGGGCGGCGAATGGATTCCTCCGCGACTTCCAGCGTCACGTGAACCGTGCCGTCTGCCAGCGGAGGCGTCGTAAGCGCCGCCAGTTCCAGCGCGTTCAAGGCGCGGCGGATATCGCCGTTCGCCATGGACGCGATGTGATCCAGCGCAGCTTCGTCTACCTGAAGCTGCATATAGCCAAGCCCCTTGCCTGCATCGCCCAAGGCGCGGCGCATGGCAGCCAGCGAATGCTCCTGGGTCAGCGCTTCAAGCTGAAACAACGTAGAACGGCTCATCAAGGCGCCGTTCACGTAATGGAAGGGATTTTCGGTCGTGGCGCCAATAAACACGATCGTCCCCTTTTCCACCGCAGGCAGCAATGCATCCTGACGTGAGCTGTTAAAACGGTGCACCTCGTCGAGAAACAGAATCGTTTTTTTGCCGTACATGGATTTATTCGTTTGTGCACGGTCAATGACTTCTCTTACGTCCTTCACAGAGGCTTCTACTGCATTCAGACGGACGAAATCCCCTTGCGTATGCTGCGAGATAATATGCGCCAGCGTTGTTTTACCGCATCCCGGCGGTCCATACAGCAAAATAGAAGAAACCTGATCTGCCTCTATAGCTCTTCGCAGCAGCTTGCCCGGACCGACGACGTGCTCCTGTCCAATATATTCATCCAGCGAGGTTGGACGCAGGCGATCCGCAAGCAACCGATTGCTTGGCGTCGATTCCTGGGAATATGAAAATAAATCCATTTATTTCATCCACTTCCTTAAAATTTAAATCATTAATTGGAGTTAAAACGGGTTGAACCGCCTCTTATTCTACCATAACCGCTAACAAGTTGCAGATAGCATGGTCATGGTACAGCTGTATCTGCATATCTTCAAGTCCATCTCACACAATAAGAAAGAACAGCCAAGGACGAAAGATAAATTCCATGGCTGTTCCCAGAATAGTGTACTTCTACTTCCATAACATCCACTACAACGGTGAACGGTAGCTTGAGTATTAGTATAAACGATTTTCTACTGTGATTTTCCTTACTCCGGCTGCTTCTGTACATAACTTGGAAGTGCACCGTCATGCATGAGCCACAGCTCATGCAGCGCACGAGTACATCCCACATACAACAGCTTGGCATCCCAGGCCAGCTCTCCATAATGCTCATGGTCAGCATCCGCTACAATGACTGCATCGAACTCCAGCCCCTTGGAGAGATACACAGGCAGAACGGACAAGCCGCCCTCATATTGCTGTTTACCGCCGTCAATCAGATTTACGTCCAGCCCAGCATGTATGAAAACCTCATGAAGTTCTACAGCCTCTTTTAAGGTACGTGTCAGCACGGATACAGTGCGATAATCCTTGGAGGAAAGCTCTTTGAGAGCGGTAAGCAAATGCTGTTCACGTCCGGATGTGTCATAAGATTCGGTACGCACCGGATCGCCACTACGAAATACCGGAACTGCTGTAATGCCGCCGCGAACTCCCTGCTCCAAAATTGTATTTGCAAATTCTATAATTTCTAGGGTTGATCTGTAGCTTCGAGTCAGTGCAAAATACGCCGTATGTTCTGGCGCAAAAAGAGAGCTCATTTCCTCCCACGCATGTACGCCACGGTATTCATGAATCCCCTGCGATAAATCGCCAAGTATTGTAAAGGAATGTCCTTTTACGAACAAATCCAGCAATGCGATATGAAAAGGCGAAAAATCCTGCGCCTCATCAATGACCACATGGTCAAAACGCTGAGACGATTCTACCTCATGAATCAGCACGTGGAGATACACCAAGGCAGTCAAATCCTCTTCGCGGATCACCTGATTTCGCAGGTCCGACTGTGTAGTCTTGAAAATAGCAGCCGGCAAAGAAGCCTTCATCTCCGCAGCCGTTTCTGCGGGTAATCCTTTGGCTGCCTGAAAAAGCTGCTTGTAAAGCGTCAGTACGTCGTATTGAGGCCATTTTTTAGCATATGCCTTTTCTCGAGTCCCTGCTTTTTTCTTACGCTCCTTGAGCGCAGCCGCCGAAGGCGATTTTTTCAGCTCCATTTCAATCCAGCGATGGACTCTTGCAAGCACTCGCTCCTTCCGCTTCGCGAGCGGATATGGCTTGTATTCCTCATTGAACCAATTCAAAATCTCAACTCGCGGCAGCACCGCCCCATCCCAGGGTGAAAAGTCGCCTTCCGGTACCGAGATAGGCTCCAGCCGCTCCACAAATGCCTGAAGCAGCTTCATAAAGTGAACCGAACCTTTGAATCGTCCCGGCGCCTCGTCCATAGACTTCGTCCGTAGGCTGCCGCTCTCAAACCAATAAGATAACGTTTCGGCAGGGTCCGCCAGAGGTAAATCCAGCCCCAACAAATGGAGCGCCCAGTCCGCAAATGTACTTTGCTGAATATTTCCGACCCCCAGCTCTGGAAGTACATCTGAAATATAATCGAGAAACATATGGTTCGGCGCGAAAATGACCATCTTCTCCGCCGACACTTGATCCTTGTATTGATAAAGCAAAAATGCGAGACGATGCAGCGCTACCGTCGTCTTGCCACTTCCCGCTACCCCCTGGATAACGAGGGCTGTATTTTTGGCCGCGCGGATGATCTGATCCTGCTCGGCCTGAATGGTGGATACGATATCCCGTAAACGGTTATCCTTGTTCTCTCCCAAACGGTAAACGAGAAATTCATCGGAAACGGCAGGCCCATCGCTTTCACGATTGTATGTATCAGCTACCCGTTCCAGAATTCTTTTACGGATGACAACGTTGCGTTTCAGATACACCAAGCCCTCAATCGTTCCCTCGGGAGCCTCGTAGGACGCGGTTTCTTCACCACCTGTAAACGAATAAAACAAGCTGGCAATCGGCGCACGCCAATCAATCACAAGCGGATACGCCGATGTCTCTTCACGCTCCACTCCGACTTTACCGATATACAGCGGCTTACGCTGCCCTCTGCCACGCTCGTCAAAGTCCATGCGTCCAAAATAAGGCTCCTGTGAGCTTTTGGCCAAAGCCTGACGTTTTTCCTCCCGCGCAGATTCCAGCACTTGCTCCGTAAAGTCATGCCCGGTGTATACCGGTGTGTTGCGAAGCTGTTCCAATCTCCGATCAATTTCCTCCATAGCAAGCGACAGCCTGTGCTGTTCTTCTTGATAGGCACTTTGAAACTCATTCTCCATTTCAGTTACCTCCTAAGAATATCAAGTCTCGATTTCTGTATCTTTTTCACTTGCTCGACACAAAAAAAGGAAAGTAAGCGTAACACATTTAACCACAAAAATCCAATCTTATTTCCCAATACGCTTATTTTATATACGAAAGACCTCTTATTAAAACACAAACTAATGGATTACCCAGATATGGAGCTTTGCCGCAGCAGCGTAGCGGTGATTTGAATCCGAATATTAACGATATGGTTGCTTTGATATAAAAAACACCCCTTACAGCAGTAGGTTTTACGAATTAACCTGTCTGTTGTAAGGGGAACATATCACTTTGCGGACAGCCCTTTTTCATTAAAATGGGTCGGGTAGACATAAATATTCCAACATGATTGTAACTGCCAGTAAATCAGCGGAGCCACCAGGACTAACATTTTTTTGCACAAAATCATCGTTCATCTGATGAATCATGGCGACACCTCTCTCTGACAGCATACCGCCCACCTCTAGCGCCTGTTTGGCATATTGCTGGACATAGGTTAGCATCTCCCTATCGTGTCTGCCAACGACATTCGTATCTTCGTTGACAACCATCAGTTGTAGCAGGGTTTGAACACAGATATCATTCACATGGTATCGTTGCGATGACCTCAACTCACGATAGACGGGCAAAGCATACTCTCGCACGGTGGGAAAACCCGCTTCCACCTCGCCACGTATGCCCGTCATGCCCCACTCTTTATACAACCGTTCGCCGACCGTTAAGCCTGTTGATTTTTTCAGGAATGAAAGCTCACTCGCACATAAACCTTTGGTCATCTGAGTAATGGTCTCACAAATTACTTGTTCATCCAGCCTGCTGACAGTTGCTCGTGTCGTACAACAATACGCGGCGGCGGCACAAATAATTCCTAGCGAAAAAATAAGACCTTTATGTGTGTTCACCCCGCCTGTTGCGGCAAACATAGCCTGTTCGGCTTCCTGTCCCAAGGGGCGTAGATTCGCAAATAGCATACGGAGATCCTCTCCATGAAAGGAACCTCCCGCCTTTGCACATCTTTCAAAGTAGCCGGAAAGTGCGGCCGCACTAGACATAAACGTAAAGAAGTCCATATCCTTGTGAGCACCACGATTAAACCGATCTACCAGTCCCGGCTTTGGGCTGGCAGAGACCTCTGTTAACAGCGCAAGGACAGCTTGTTGACCAAGAGGAATGACCATACTAACAACCTTCTTCTCTGGATTTTTTAATGATGATGAACGATCATGCTCGTTTGACTACTTGACGCTTTCGCTTATAACCGTCCACCAGTGCTTTGATAGCTTCCAGCAATTCGGGAAGTGCATGTGCTCTGCTCCGTCCACAACCATGCGCAGCCTGGTCGCACAGGAGACATTTTCGCTTGCCCAAGCCAAGTTCATCTCTGGAGATTGCCCTTTCATTGAGTCCAATCACATCCAGATCCAGTAATCTTCCTAGTGGATGCCCATCTTCAATCGCAATGACCAACCTTTTCAATATTCGTGCATCTGCCTGAACGGCAACATATGCTTCTGGGCCTGTTAGCAGATCATACGCTTCACAGTGCAGCGGTGTCATTTGGTTCACCGCCAGCTGACTCATCAAGATACGATAGCCTTCATGAAAAACGTATTTACTAGTTGGAGAGGACTTCTGTGGTCCCGGGATATTGATCGTCATGCTGATCAGAGGTACCGTGTACCTGCTGATCAGTTGTCTTTGTCTATCTGCCCGGTTTTCGCGTGCCTGTAGCATTTCTTCAAGGGTGACCACCTCATACGGATACATGTTATGACATCTCCCTGATACGCCTGATGATTTCTCCAGCTTTCACTGACAATAAAAACTGATAGGTCGTGTCCGGTACAAGCTGCTTCACTTTATCCATTTGACCGAGACGGATATATTTGCGGACCGCAGAGGCGCTGATTGCCTCCCCTTCCCATAGCAGTCGCGGTATTTCCTCCACGTCGATTCCAACGGAAGGCAGTAATTTTTTCATGCTCGTGTTGTACCTGCGGGTCAAGACACAGCTTGGCTCCTGACCGATATACCGTTTTTGAATATTTAGCAACGGAGCTATATACTGGCTAAATATTTTTAAATCTAGTGATATATGCGTACTTGCTGCCTCTTCATCATTTTTGAGGAAGTAAGAAGGAAACGTTGCGCCTGAGATAATATAGTCTTTGCCTTTGTGCAAGACCACATTGGCTAAATGTCTCACGCCTTCTTCCACTAGTCTGTATCTGACATCTGATGGAAAAATGGATCGGTCCTCCCAGACTACAAAAAGATGTACCTTTTCCCACACCGCCGCTGCATGCTCGATTAAGTGCAGATGTCCAAGTGTGAATGGATTACAATTCATGACAATCGCAGCCGAAGGCACGGGGTCCCCCGATTCCTGCAAAAGCTCTTGCTGATACTGCCTGACACCATCCCATCGGTTTTCCAACAAAACCGCCTTGGAGGATTCCTCCACGATTGGATAAAAGCCGAGATCCTTGAAAATTTGTTTATTGACTGGTTTTGTATAAATAAACAGGTGAGCCCTTCCCCTCCTGTATTCTTCATTTACTAAATGGCTAACGATTTGTGCCGATAGCCCCTGGTCTTTATAAGCTTCATCCACAGCAATGCACTTTAGTACACTGCCTGAAAAGGAACCTGTAGCGGCAATGTTGCTGCCATCTACAATTTCCATCGTATATTCAATTTGATGGTCTATTCTAAGACCTTGGCGCTTAAGGAAATCGCGAAGCTTTCTTTGAGCGTCTTCAGAGGTTGGATTTAAAATCTCTTCACGCAAATGTTCCATCCACATAGCCATAATGATCACCATTTTTCTGCATGGAAGTCAGAATAAGTATGAATGACGCATCCCACACTCTGCAAGCGAAAGGATAGGATGCGCATCCTGTTTATTTGTTCTGAAAAGACAATGTCTTTATTTTCTTACAACACCGCTTTGTTCTGCGATGATTTTTACTGCTTTACTAACTGCTGCACTTACTCTTTTGTCAATCGCATCAGGAACGATATAGGTATCATCAAGCTCCTCATCTGTCACCAGATCTGCGATGCTTCTGGCTGCCGCTAATTTCATTTCCATCGTGATGTCTGTGGCTTTGCCATCAAACGCGCCCCTGAAAATACCGGGGAATGCCAGCAGGTTATTGATTTGGTTGTGAAAATCCGATCTGCCGGTCGCAACAATTCTTGCTCCGCCTTTGTGTGCTTCCTCCGGCAAAATTTCCGGAATCGGATTGGCAAGGGCAAAAATGATGCTTTCATTGCTCATGGTTTGCACCATTTCTGTTGTCATCACATCTGCAACCGATAAGCCGATAAAGATGTCCTTGCCTTTGATGACTTCTGTCAGGCTGCCTGTTTCTTTATCACGATTTGTCAGCTTGGCGATTTGCTGCTGAGGCTCATTGAGAGAGGTGTCGCCTTCGACCAAGGCACCATTCATATCGCAGAGGACTATACGCTTCGCTCCTGCAACAAGCAATAGCTTGGCGGTGGCAATCCCCGAAGCTCCTGCTCCATTGATGACGATGCGCACATCCTCTATTTTTTTGCCCACAAGTTTCAAGGCATTAAATAACCCTGCAAGCACAGCAACTGCCGTTCCATGCTGATCATCATGATAAACCGGGATGTTCAGTTTTTCTTTTAATTTGTCTTCAATATAAAAGCATTCTGGCGCCTTGATGTCTTCAAGATGAATGCCTCCAAAACCTGGGGCGATCACTTCAACCGTGCGCACAAACTCGTCTGGATCAGTGCTGTCGATACAGATGGGGAACGCATTCACCCCACCAAATTCTTTGAGCAGCAAGGCCTTGCCCTCAATGACGGGCAGCCCTGCCTCAGGACCAATATCCCCCAGACCCAGCACGGCTGTCCCATTCGTCAGAATCGCCACGGTGCTCCCTTTAATCGTGTATTCATAGGCTTTGCTCTTATCTTTGGCGATTTCCTTGCATGGCTCGGCAACGCCAGGTGTATAAGCTATCGCTAAATCCTGTTTACTTACGACCGATACTGTCCCTGCAATCTCCAGCTTACCGTTTCTTACGCGATGTGCCTGTAAGGCGGCTTCTTTTATACTCATAAGTTTGTTTGTACTGAGCAACTGCTCAATACTTCCTCCTCTTGGTTTATAATTTTAGCGTCCTTGTTTCACTTGACGAATGACATCAATTACGGAACCATCACGATATTTGATCACACCCACAATTTTATCTTCCCATTGAATCGGCTCTGGTTTGCCGACAATCCGCGTAGCCTTCTCTTGCAACTCTTCGATCGTAAAGACAGGAAGCTTGGCGGCTTTCAAGCTAGCCAGGAGGTCCTGGCGGAGAGGGTTCACCGCGATGCCCTGATCGGTAACCAGTACGTCAACCGTATGACCTGGCGTGATAATGGTATTTACACGATCAAGAATAGCAGGCATTCTTCCGCGAATCAGCGGAGCGACGATGATGGATACTGCAGCGCCTGCGGCAGTGTCGCAGTGTCCGCCGGAAGCTCCGCGGATGACCCCATCGGACCCGGTAATTACGTTCACATTAAAATTCAGATCAATCTCGAGCGCACTCAGCACAACAACATCCAGTTGGTGAGCAGCGCAGCCTATATTTTCAGGGCTTGCATAATATTCCGCACAAATTTGTTGATGGAATTTGTTCTTTCTCAGCGATTCTACGGCACGCAGGTCGAAGCTCTGCACGTCCAAAAGCTTTTCAATCAATCCTTCTTCATGCAGGTCAACGATTTGTTGGGTAATACCACCCAGCGCAAAGCTTGCTTTGATATTGGCGGCAAGCATTTTTTCCCGCAGAAATCTGGTCGTTGCCAGTGCAGCACCCCCGGAGCCGGTTTGCAATGAGAATCCATCCACGAAATATCCGGATGCTTCAATCACATCTGCCGCATTTTTGGCAATTAACAGTTCCTTCGGATTCTTCGTGTAACGGGTAGCCCCTGAGACAATCCCCTTCTGATCACCGATACGATCCACGACGACCACATAATCCACCTGGGTTTCAGGAATCGCGAATGGAGTGTTCGGATAGGAGACCAAATTGTCAGTGATCATCACAACATTGCGCGCATACTGTGCATCTACCATGGCATAACCCAGGGAGCCGCATGCCGATGGAGCTTCGTTTAAACTGGAAGTTCCGTTTGCATTGCCGTATGCATCGCAAGAAGGAGCGCCCAAAAAGGCTACGTCAATCGGGCATTCCCCTGATGCAATCGCTCTTGCGCGACCACCGTGAGAGTTAATCGTCACCGGAATATCAAACCATCCGTAGGAATATGCCTGAGCCAGCTCGCCTCTAAGGCCACTGGTCTCGATTCTGCGGATGACACCGTTTCGCACATGCTCTACCAACGGCGCATGAATATCCGTCAAGGAGCTGGCTGCCAGGACAAGATCACGAATACCCATTTGGGCGATTTTATCAATAACCATATTCACGATAAAGTCCCCGTTGCGGAAATGGTGATGGAACGAGATCGTCATCCCATTACGCAAGCCCGTAGCTTCAATGGCTTTCTCCATCGAATCCATGATTTTGTTTTTGGCAGGATTTCGCTGGCGGTCTTTTAACCGCTCTGTATTTTTAAATTGTCCGTAAGTCGATTTGCGATCAAAGGGAGTTATCGCATCAAGTCCCTCAATAGCTACAGGAATTTCTCTCCCAGCACCGTTTAACATAACATTCACCTTACTCTATATTTATTTTTGCCGCTTCCGCCAGATCAAGTACTCTACGTGCACGTTCTACAATCGGACGGTCAATCATTTTACCGTCGAGACTGATCACACCCGAGCCTTTTGCCTCCGCTTCGAGACTGGCCTCAATGATCCGCTTTGATTTTTTGATCTCTGCTTCTGTTGGCGTATAGATGCGATTTACAATCTCGATCTGACGTGGGTTAATAATGGATTTGCCATCAAAGCCTAGCTGTTTGATCAGCTTCACCTCGCCCGCGAAGCCCTCCTCATTATTTACATCCGAGTAGACTGTATCGACAGCAGCAATACCAGCAGCTCTGGCCGCAAATAATATAAGGCTTCGTGCTGTCAGCAGCTCAATGCCTTCTGGCGAGCGTGTTGTCTTCAGGTCTGTGACAAAATCCTCCGCTCCAATGGCGATGCCGATAAGCCGCTTGCTGGCAACCGCAATTTGCGCCGCGTTCAATGCGCCCTTGCCACTCTCAACCGCTGCAAAAAGCTTGATTGTCCCTTGCTCCATGCCGATCTTTTGTTCAATTTCGGTAATCAATTCATCCGCCTCAATCACGTCATCGGCGGTCTCCGTTTTCGGCAATCGAATGGCAGTTGGCTTCGCTCGTACAATCGCTTCAAAATCGTCTCTGCCATACGGCGTATTGAGTGGGTTTACCCTGACCAGCACCTCGATGCCTCCGAAATCAAAGGTTTTCAAAGCCTGGTAAACCAGCAAACGTGCCGCATCTTTTTCGTATAGGGAAACGGAATCCTCAAGGTCGATCATAATCGAATCTGCCCCATAGATATGGGCGTCCCGGATCATTCCTGGGTTATTCCCTGGAACATACAACATGGTCCTTCTCAGTTTCTGCATCTATTCCGCCTCCCATGGTCGGCAGTCGCCCTCGACCACTCTGCTTACGGCTGTCATTACTCTAGCCTTAATGGCGCAATCCAGTGCGCCTTTATCATTCGCGCGGATATACGCATGCTCAATGCCCATTTCTTGTAATGTTTCGAGAATCACTTTGCGAATCTGGTTTCCAAACTGGTTCTCTACGGTACTTTTCAACTCGATTTCAATACCCTTCGTCCCGTTCGGCTCGATGGAAATCGTAATATCGCTTGATTCCAGTGTACCGGCCATGCCTACTTGCTGAATAATCAATGTCTACACCTCTTTTGCCAATTGGATGGTAGTTAATCCCCATCTTCAGGATTGCAAAACCTTATAAATCATTTGTGCCATATCTGAACCTGCTACAGGCTTACACATGTATTCATCAATGATCAATCTCTCCTTGTATGTCACCACAAGATCCTCGACGTAACCGGTAATCAGGATGATCTTCATACTTGGGTTGATTACCTTGATACGTTCAGCCAATTCCGTACCAGTCAGATAAGGCATGGCCTGATCCGTAATGACCAGATCGTAATGGTTTGGGGACTTTTCGAACCGCTGCAATGCTTCCACACTGTCTGATTCTGTCTCAACATGGAAACCATACAATTCCAATCCTTTTCTCATCGCTTTCAATACGCGCTGTTTATCATCGACCAAAAGGATGCGCTTTTGTTCAGTAAATACAGGGTTCTTATTTATCTCTGTCTCTTTTGCTACAAACTCCGTTTTCGGCAGATACACCGTAAACGTACTACCCTTGCCCAGCTCCGAATCCACGGTAATGAATCCTTGATGTTTTTCGAGAATGCTTTGGACGATATACAATCCAAGCCCCGTACCCTCTCCTGTCGGTTTGGTTGTGAAAAAAGGATCAAAGATTTTCTGCAAGGTGTCGTCACTCATCCCTCTACCCGTATCCGAGACAGATAAAGTAACGTAATCGCTGACTTCCAGGACGTTCTCGCGGATTTTTTTTATCTCTTGCAAGGGAATGGTATCCAATATGATTTTTAGTTCGCCACCGGTTGTTTTCATTGCTTGGTAGGCATTGTTGCACAGGTTCATAATGACTTGATGAATCTGTACTTTATTTGCAAAAATTACGGCTGAATCTACCCGTTTTTTGAATACAGCATTCACTTTGGGCGAGAGGAAGGATTTTATGAGTCCCAGTGCCTCTTTGACCTGCTCTTCAACTTTGACCGGAGCGTTTTTCTTGACCTTTCCACTCTCCAGCCGGCTCAATAGCAGGATTTCCTCGATTATCAATCTTGCTTTCTCGGAAGCATCATAAATCTCACTTACGTAATCATAAATTTCTTCAGTAGGTTCTATCCTGCTAAGCAGAATTTCTGCATAGCCTCTGATGGGAGTTAGCAAATTATTAAAATCATGGGCAATTTCCCCTGATATCGTACCGATCAACTGTAGCTTCTGCGAGTGCTGCAATTGTAGGTCTTTTTTTCTCAACAGCTCGTTTTTGTTATTCAGTTCCCGCAAATACCTCGTCTCGTATTCAAGAGCCTCTTTATTTTTCTTCGTCCTCATGATGATATAAACGGCACAAGCCAACGTCAGGACGATCATTGAAAAAATCTCAATGGTTTTAATTCTATTTTTTTCAATCGGTTCTCTCACATCATCGTAGTTCATGGCGGCGGCTACCACCCAAAACGAGTCACCGAGATGAAAACGGGAAAATGCCTCGATCTTTTTCGTCTTGGTATAGAATTCGTCACCCCACCAATACGAATCGTAGAAAGCTGAGCCTTGTTCCTGGGTAAGCTGCATTTTGAACAGTTTCTCCAGGTCGCGGTAATCAAGCCCCGGGTATTTGGCCTTAATCGCTGAGAGCGATAACCCGATATTTGCTTCGCTCGGGTGCATGAGATAGTAGCCTTGCTGATCCTTGACATGGATATAACCCTTGGTCCCCACACGAATCGGCTTCAACAGCTTCTCATACACAGCGTTTAGATTTACCACACTGATGAGCGCACCTTGAAATTTCCCATCGAGATAAACAGGCTGAAACAGATGCACAATGTAATTACCTTTACTTTCCATCTTAGCGCTTGCAATGAATGGTTTTTTTTCTCGCAGCACCCTTTGTATATCATTCTTGATTAATTCATAGGCTTTAATCGTATCCGTATGATTGCGCTTGGGAAAAGTGTGTACTATTTTCCCCTCCAGGTTCACCTGGCTAACCCGATAGATGCTATCTTTTTTGGCGGCATAATAAGCAGACAGGTTTTCGTCAATCACAGCTTCATTCTTATTTGCTATGGCGAGCGACATCTGCCGGTTGCCCGTCAATATTTGCAGCGTGTGCATTTGCTCATCGAAAAAGGATTCAATTGACGTGCTGTTTAACTTGGCAATCGTTAGCAATTGCTGCTGCTGCTGTTCAATTACGGTACGTTCTCCGTCCATATACGAGCCGTAGGCCATCCACAGCAGAACTAGAAAAGAAATCGGAAGCGCTAGCATCGTGATGAATGAAAAATGGTTTCGAAAATGAAACAGTATCTCTCTTTGAAATCTCATCCTGTTTTACCATCTCCATCGAGCTACTAGCCCATGAGTCCCTAGTGCTAGGCTAGTTCGCTTCCGATTATATCAGCTATTCACGTTCGTCTACTAAATGGTGTCTCAAGACAACTTCATTGTAATGACAAGATCTTAAAGTATCCTGTCAAATTATTAATTTTTTTTAAGATTTCACTCCCTTAGTGTGTAATATATCGCAGCAGGAAAATAGCAAGTGTTACCGTTGCTGCACCACCGAGACGTGTGGATACCTGGGCAAATGGCATGAGTCCCATTCTATCGGCTGCAGAAAGGATCGCAACATCCCCTGTTCCACCTTGACTGCATCGAGTAGAAGTAATAATCGCAGCTTCAACCGGATACATTTTCATCCACTTACCAGCAAAATAGCCACCCACAACCACGGTTAATACAGTTACAAAAATGGTGATGAAATAAGCAGGGCTAATTACAGAAATCAGTGCCTCCCATGGTGTTTTAGCAACACCTACCGCAAGCAGGAGCGGGTATGTTACGGCGATAACAAAGAAACGCTGCATTTGTTGCGCTCCGTCTTCAAGGAATTTTGGCAACCAACCAAAATATTTTGCCAGGAATGCCGCAAAGAGCATTACGATCGGACCAGGCAGGCCAATAAACTCAGCCGCTAAGATACCTACCATGAAGAATCCAATAGCTAAAATGGCTCCGGCAGCCATTTGGTAAAGATCAAGTGGTTTTTTGTTTTTATCCTCTGCAAGTCCCAGAACATCGCTATCCCCTGTTTTGAGTAGCGTGCCGTTACCTGTAAGTTCTGGTTTTCTATCTCCCAGTTGTTTCAACAAGCCTGCCAGGATAATAGCACACAAGCTACCCAACATGACCGCAGGAATAACCATGGCAAATTGTTCACCTTGGGTCGAACCTAAAATTTGGCTGTAGCCGATAGAGAGTGGAATCGCACCTTCACCAACGCCTCCCGCCATGATAGGAACTAGGATGTAAAACAAGGTATCATACGCAGGAATTCCCAAAGCCACACCTGTAAGCAAACCGACGCCTGTTCCGAGAATGGATCCGATCGTCAAAGGGACAGCCAAGCGAACGACGGCTTTTATCATAAGTTCCCGGTTCATACCAAGAATACTACCAGCGATAACAATTGCGATGTACACATACAGGAAATTGGTATTATCCATAAAGACAGTAACGGAATCAATGGCTGACTGCGGGAGAAGATGAGCATACACCATGTAAGAAGGAACAAACGTTGCCATAATTGCAGCGCCCCCGATATCCTTTAGAACAGGGATGCGTTTTCCAATTTCCGCCAAAATAAAACCGTACAATACCATGACAGATACAGCCCCGGGCATATCATTACCGAGCTTTCCGTAGTTCATCAGTAAGTAGACAACAGCCATAAACGGGATGTAAAGGCCTACAGGAATGACACCTCCAATCTTGTAATTCAACACCTTTTGCCATTTGGAATTTGTTCGTGGCTGTAGCTTAAGCTCTGCGGCTTCTTGTAGATTATTAGTGACCACTTGATCGCCTCCTTGAGATCAATCTGCGTTTTATCCTCGAATCAATCGCTAGCCCAGGTATTTACAAGATTTGTAGTAGAACGCTTTTTCACTCATTGGATGATTCGAGATAACTATATTGTAAAAAGCAAATCTTAAAGTATCCTGATTAATCCTTAAATGTTTTTAAGAACCATGCGATAAAATTACGTCAGCGTTTTCAAGACAAAAAAACTACGGTTGACTCATTTACTAAAACAGCTTGTTCAGTATTTTGCATAATTCGATTCCTGATGCTCGTAAGTACAATATATAAAGTTATGTATTTCCTTTTGCTTCCAAATTAAGGATGGCTAGAGAAATAATTAGTCGTAGAAAAAAAGCCCCCCGAGTCTATCGGCGTGCTTTCAAGAGAACGTATACAATTGGATTGAATTATATAGTTAATCTATCTTTCAACGGAAAAACGATATCCGATTCCCCAGACGGTTTTGATATATTTCGGATTAGTGGGATTTTCCTCAATTTTGGTCCGAAGGTGTCTGATATAGACCATAATCGTATTATTATCGACAACCGTATCTTTCCAGATGTTTTGATATAGCTGTTCTTTCGAAAAGACCTGATTAGGATGCTCCATAAAAAATTTCATGAGTTGTAATTCTTTTGATGACAACGCAATTTCCTGATTATTTTTATGAAACGTATAGGTATGATGATTGAATAGAAATGGTCCCAATGCAATGCGTGAGGCTTGTTGTTTTGATTCCTGCAGCTGGCGATATCTTTTAATCTGGTTCTTTACCTGAGCACAAAGTACAGGAGGACTAAATGGCTTGGTAATATAGGCATCTGCCCCAAGACCAAGTCCAATGATCTGATCTGTGTCTTCTTTTTTCCCGCTCAGAAAAATGATTGGCGTATGTATGCCCATATTGCGCGTTTGACCAAGCACATCATAGCCATCAATATTTTCCATCATAATGTCCAGGATGACGAGATCGAACGGCTCCTCGCTAATCATGCGCATGGCTTCCATGCCGTTTTCAGCCTGAAGCACAACCATTCCGTCGCCTTCAAGAACCGTTTTAATCAATTTTCTGATTGCGTTCTCATCATCAACAACCAATACTCTCGGTTTGCTCATTCTTGACCCCATTCCTTTCTAAAAGTCCTCCTACAAAAGCCCTTTTTAACAATACAAAAAAACATCACTTTTTAGTCTAGCATCATTTTAGCCAACTCTATATGTTGTATGTCATATAGCCTCAAAAAAACTAATTCCTTGTTAAATATCTTATTAAAACCTTTTCATTAATATTTTGGAAAAATCAATCCGTCCCACTTGTTGTTGTGAGTGGAGCATCTCCGCCTGTTTTCATCTTATGTATGGACCTTTACCGCAGCAGCGGAGCGGGTGATTTGAATCCAGAGAAGCGGAGCGTTCGCCTTTGCCTCTGAATTCCACCCCTGCTCTTATTTACAATCAAGGGGATTTCAGAGGCAACAGCGATCGGAGGATCAAATCACACGCGAAGCGGCCTCTAATGCTCCATACTCCTCTCCCCCATCTCCACAAACTGCTTTTGAGCCAGCTCGCGGTATACCTGGTGGGACTCTATTAACTCGGCATGAGTCCCTGCACCTGTCACCTTGCCCTTGTCCAACACAATAATCTGATCGGAGTGAACGACCGTAGACAAACGGTGAGCGATAACAATCGTCGTTCGTCCCTCCATCAAATTCGCCAGCGCCTTTTGTACCTCATGCTCGGATGAGCTGTCCAAACTGGAGGTAGCCTCATCCAGCATGAGAATGTCGGGGCTGCGAAGAAGCGCACGCGCAATGGCAATCCGTTGACGCTGCCCGCCGGACAGCTTCATTCCTCGTTCCCCTACTTCAGTGTCATAGCCTTGAGGCAAATCCATAATAAACGTGTCCGCATATGCCATCTTGGCTGCTTGTCTTACTTCTTCCAAATCAGCTTCCCGTCCCAATCCATACGTGATATTATCTCTGACAGTTCCGGACATCATTGAGCTTTCCTGCGACACATAACCGATTTTGGAGCGCCAGGAGGATAATGTATATGACGATATCGGATCATCTCCATAACAGATTTCCCCGGTATTTGGTACATAAAAGCGCTCCAACAATGAAAACAAGGTCGATTTTCCACTCCCGCTCGGACCTACAAATGCTGTCGTACGGTTAGCTGGAATGACCAAATTTGCGCTATGAAGAACCTCCTCCCCTTCGGTATAAGAAAAAGCAACATCATGCAGCACAATATCCCTGCTCTCTTTTGCCGCTTCCAGCTTCAATTCCAATGGCTCCTCTTCATGATCCAAAATACTCTGAATCCGCTCAGTAGCTCCAACCACCTTTTGCAAGCGTGAGTACAAGGTCGTGAATTGGGCCATCGGTGTAATTACCTGAAACAGTAGCAAAATAAAAGCCACTAAATCCCCGGCAGTCAGCATACCCGATGCTACTCGTACGCCACCTACACCCAAAATAATGACCAGTACTGCGGTTAGCAGAAAGGTAGAAATAGGACCTACAAGGGCCAAAATGCGGGATTCCTGTAGGCCAAAGCGGAACATCCGGTAGATGCGATCCTCCCCGGCCTTGGCTTCTCTGCTTTCCGTTCCGTAAGCCTTCACCAGCCTAATTTCACCTATAACCTGGCTCAGCACTGAGGTCAGATCTGCCATCTCGTCCTGCTGCTTTTTGGAGATGCGATACATTTTCCGCCCTACAGGAAATAAAATAAGAGCAGTTAGCGGAACAATCGTCAGAATAATGAGCGTCATAACCCAATCCAGATAAAATAACAGCGCAATACCGCCAATAATTGCAATCACATTAGAAATCAGATTGACAAGATACTCTGTAATAAGGTTCATAATCAGGCTTGTATCATTGGTGACACGGCTCATCGTATCTCCTGACCGATTTCGGTCAAAGTACGGGATGGGGAGAGACAAAATTTTATGCCATAAGCGTTTGCGCAAATTAGCCACAATTTTGTGCCCAGCGTAGTTCAGCATATAAATAGAAACTGCCGAAGCCACTGCTTGAAGCACAAAAGCCCCAAGCAAACCAAAAATGACCATACGATTCAGTGAAGAAAAGGTCAGGCCGTCGATCAATCCCTTGGTCATCAGCGGTACAATTAAACCGGCAACTGTCTGAACGAGGGTCAGAATCATGGCAATGATGAGAATGGCCTTGGGTGGGTGTGCACTCGCAATTAATTTGATAAACCGACCCATGCCGGCCTTATTGGGTCTTTTAGTCGACTTTTCCTGCTTCCAGTCCTGTTGCTCATCTTGCTGTAAATGATGCTCATTTTCCATAAACCATCAACCTCGCTTCCGAATCTGACCATGCTTGTCCAAACAACAACACCCGCGCTCTGCGCGGGTATGAACAGTACATCCTATCTTCGATTTTACTATACCAATGAATGAAGCACAAAGTTAGCTACAAACAGTACAGAAATGATATACAGAGCGACAGGCACTTCCTTGCCGCGTCCTGCTGCCAGCTTGGCAACAGGGTATGCAATAAAACCAAATGCCATCCCGTCTACAATGCTGTAAGTAAAAGGCATCATCACCATGATCAGAAATGCAGGAAACGCCTCGGTAAAATCACCAAAATCCATCTCACGTACATTTTGCACCATCAGCCCGCCAATAATGATTAACACGGGAGCAATCGCGCTATCAGGAATATAAGCCAGCAGCGGAATACAGAAGAACGTGGCCCCGAATAATATAGCAGTTACTAGCGGTGTTACGCCCGAACGTCCCCCTGCTGCAATACCCGCTGTCGATTCCGCCGCAGCTACCGCCGGACTGCTGCCTAAAATACCGGCAAAAATATTGGTCACCGCCAATACACGCAAGCTATTCTTAAAGGTGTCCGGTCTTCCAATCATGTTGGTCTGCGCAGTAATCATACCAATATTCTCAAATAGCACAATAAGCAGCAGGAGAAAAACAGCGATCCAGAAGGCAATCGAAGAAATACCTGAAAAGGACAGCTCTCCAAACAATTGCCCATACTGCCGCACGGTTTCAGACGTTCGCACCGTACTTGTCGGCTCTATAGCGCCCAGCACGTAAGCCAGCCCCGTTCCCGCCAAAATACTGATCAGCAGCCCTCCTTGAACGTTACGGACAAACAATACAATAGCGAGCAGCAACGTTGCACAAGCCGTGATCACCTTAGGGTCATTAAAATGACCGATGGCCACAAAGGTCGTTTGATGAGCAATCACAATACCGCTTTTTTGCAATCCGATAAAGGTTAAAAACAAGCCAATTCCTACCGTAATTCCATGCTGTAAATTATGGGGGATTGCCTGGCTAATCAGCTTGTACAAAGATGTAAATGCTACAACGGCGAATAAAAGCCCTGTGACGGTAACCACCATTAATGCTTCCTGCCAGCTCAGCTTCATCGAATGTACGAGCGTATAAGTGAAAAACGCATTAATCCCCATCCCTGGCACAACGACTATAGGAGATTTTCCACCAAAAGCCATCAGCAGACAGCCGATAATGGACGTGAGCAGTGTCCCGAGCATCGCCCCTTGCAGGGGAATCCCGGCATCTGCCAAAATGGTCGCATTGACCATCACAATATATACAACGGAAAAATAAGAAATGGCACCGGCGGCCAATTCCTTTTTCCAATGATGCTCGGCTTTGAAACCGAGACTTCTGGACCATAGTCCACCCTTCATAGCAAAGCCCTCCAGCAAGTTGTCCAATCTGGTTGCAGCAAGCTGCACTGTTTCAAAACAAAAAGAGCTGCAGTCTACTGTGACACCAAGTGAAGTGATGCACAGAACTACAGGTCTTAAAGTAAATACATACTACTGTAATCTATGAATGTACTGTCATGCTACTTTTCCAGCTTACACACCAGCGCACTCTAACAAATCCTTCACGGCCACACTGACCATGATCAAACCTGCTACCGGAGGTACAAAAGCATTGCTTGCAGGCGGCTGCTTCGCTTTCCGAATTTCAGGTGCGTTGGCAGGCACAATCTTTTTGGTAATTTCTTCACGCGGCTTCATGGGCTCCTCATCAGAGAATACAACCTTGACGCCCTTGGTAATGCCTTCCTTACGTAGCTTGGTGCGGATGACACGGGCCATCGGGTCCATTCTTGTCTGGGAAATATCAGCTACTTGGAAACGACTCGGGTCCATTTTATTCGCAGCGCCCATACTGGAGATCATCGGAATACCCCGTTTCAAGCATTCCTTAATCAAATGTATTTTGTAAACAATCGTATCCGAAGCATCCAGCACATAATCCAGATCGTATTTAAACAGCTCTTCATAGGTTTCTTCGGTGTAAAACATATTCAGCGCAATGGCTTCACATTCAGGATTAATCAGCTTCACACGCTCTACCATCAGATCAGCCTTTTTTTGACCTACCGTTGTTGTCAACGCATGAATCTGGCGGTTAATGTTGGTAATGTCTACAACATCTTTATCGATCAAAATAATACGTCCGACACCCGTCCGCGCCAGCGCCTCGACTGCAATCGAGCCGACTCCGCCAATACCCAGCACGGCTACCGTACTATTCTTCATAACTTCCAGACCCTCAGAGCCAATGGCCAGCTCTGTTCGTGAAAATTGATGCAGCATGTGGTATATCCTCCCTTACTGATTTTAACTTTACGTTTAAACACCAGCATACAAACCACGAACCCATTATCCATAAAAGGGTAACGGGTTCATGGCAATCATAAGCTATTCACAAGCCAATGGATGGCACTCGCTAAGCCAAATGTTCGTCTTAGGCTTTAGGCGCAGCAGGCTTCGGAGCAAGACGGATATGAAGCAGCTCCAATTGAGATGGATCCACTTCGGATGGTGCATCCATAAGCAGGTCAGTTGCACTAGCTGTTTTCGGGAATGCAATGGTTTCACGCAGATTTGTACGGCCTGCGAGCAGCATCACAAGACGGTCAAAACCGAAGGCAATACCTCCATGTGGAGGCGCACCATATTCGAACGCATTCAACAGATAGCCGAATTTATCTTGAACTTCTTCCGGTGACAGGCGGAGAGCATTGAACATTTTTTCCTGAACATCACGCTTGTGAATCCGCATCGAGCCGCCGCCTACTTCGTAGCCGTTCAGTACAATGTCATATGCCTCGGCACGAACCTGGCCTGGATCTGTATCCAAAATGGCAAGGTCCTCATCCTTCGGACGCGTAAACGGATGGTGTTCCGCTACATACCGTTTTTGTTCTTCATCATAGCCGAGAAGCGGGAAGTCTACAACCCATGCAAATTTGAATGTGTTATCGTCGATCAGTCCCAAATGACGGCCAATTTTCAAACGAAGCGCGCCCAATACATCAGCAACGACTTTTTTGTTATCCGCAGAGAAGAGCAACAGATCGCCTTCTTCAGCCCCCGTGCGCTCTTTCAATGCTTCGATTTCTTCCGGTGTAAAGAATTTCACGATAGGCCCCTTAAATTCGCCTTCCTTCACTTGAATCCAAGCCAAGCCTTTAGCTCCATAACGTGCAGCATACGGCCCCAGGTCATCAATGTCCTTACGACTCCATGTGCCACATCCTTTGGCATTAAGGACTTTTACCTCGCCGCCCTTTTCAATTACGGAAGCGAACACTTTTACACCACTGCTTGCCACGATATCATTTACATTAATCAACTCAAGGCCAAAACGCAGGTCCGGCTTGTCTGAGCCATATTTGTCCATCGCTTCTGCATGTGTAATTCGCTGGAACGGGGTTTCCAGTTCTACACCAATCGTCTCTTTGAACAGTTTGACCATAAGACGCTCCATCATAGGCAGCAAGTCATCCCGTTCCATGAAGGAGGTCTCAATGTCGATCTGTGTAAATTCAGGCTGGCGGTCAGCACGCAAGTCTTCATCACGGAAACAACGTGCCATTTGGTAGTAACGCTCCAAGCCGCTCACCATCAGCAATTGCTTGTAAATTTGCGGTGATTGCGGCAAGGCGAAAAACTCGCCTTCATGCACACGGCTTGGCACCAGATAATCACGAGCACCCTCTGGCGAGCTTCTCGTCAGAATCGGTGTTTCTACTTCGATGAAATCTTCACCGTCCAGAAAATCACGGAACACCTTAGCCGCTTTGGAACGAAGTTTCAACGTCTGGTACATCTGCGGACGACGCAGATCCAGGTAACGGTATTTCAAACGCAGCGACTCATCTACTTCTACGCCGTCTTCAATGAAGAACGGAGGTGTTTTGGAGGCATTCAATACTTCGATTTCAGTAACACGCACTTCAATTTCACCTGTAGGCAGGTTCGTATTGATTGTTTCTACATCACGCTTGACAACGGTGCCAGTAACCTCAAGCACATATTCACTGCGGACACGGTCTGCAATTTGCAGCGCTTCACCGGAATAGGCCGGATTAAACACGATTTGTACAATTCCGCTACGGTCACGCAGGTCTATAAAAAGTACGCCCCCCAAATCACGACGGGTCTGTACCCAACCGTTCAATGTAACTGTTTCTCCGATATGCGCATGAGTCAATGCGCCGCATTGATGACTCCTTTTCATAATACACACTCCTGTTTATGTTAGTAGTTAATGCTATATGACAGCCAGAGGGAAGCTCCCCCTGACTGATGTTACATCATGTTTTTCAACCTAGTTCTTCCACCAGCTGATCCAGCTTAACGGTACGCTGCTCACCGGTTTCCATGTTTTTCAGTGCAATTTCACCCTGTGCCAGCTCATCCTCGCCCAGAATCGCAGTATATCTCGCTTTAAAGCGATCTGCTGATTTCATCTGCGCCTTCATTTTACGGCCCAAATAATCTCGCTCTGCAGAAAATCCGGCTTGACGCAGCTTAAACAGCTGTTTGGTCACTTCCGTTTCTGCCGCTTCCCCCAATGCCACCATATAGACATCCAGCGGCTTGGCTTCGTTCAATTGGACACCCTGATGCTCCAGGATCAGCTGAATTCGCTCCAGCCCAATACCAAAACCAATCCCCGGCTGATCGGGTCCGCCCAGATCTCCAACCAATCCGTTGTATCGACCGCCTCCACCAATCGTGTCAATAGCACCAATTCCTTCGGCTTTGAACTCAAATGCTGTCAGCGTATAATAATCCAGTCCCCGTACCAGACGTGGATTGACCGTATATTCCACACCCATCGCATCCAAATTTTGCTTCACTTTCTCAAAATGTGTGCGGGATTCCTCATCGAGGCTATCCAAAATAGAAGGTGCACCGCCAAATTTGTCCTGGTCATCTTTGCTATCCAGCACTCGCAGCGGATTACGCTCGATGCGCGCTTGGCTCTCCTTGGTCAATGTATCCTTAATAGGCAGCAGGAAGTCAACCAAATGTTGCCGATAAGCAGCACGGCTGGCAGCGTTACCGACGGAGTTAATTTCTACCTGTACTCCTTTCAGGCCCAGCTCTCGGCAGAACTGATACCCGAAAGCAATAACTTCTGCATCCAGCGCCGGGTCCATCGCCCCGAATGCTTCAATGCCAAATTGGTGAAACTGGCGCTGACGTCCAGCCTGTGGACGCTCATACCGAAACATCGGACCAATGTAATACAGCTTGGTCACATCCGGCTCACCGTATAGTTTGTTCTCCACATAGGAGCGAACAACCCCTGCTGTCCCCTCCGGACGCAGCGTCATGCTGCGTTTTCCTTTATCCTCAAAAGTATACATTTCCTTTTCCACCACATCAGTCGTTTCACCCACACCCCGAATGAACAAATTCGTTTGTTCAAACATCGGTGTACGGATCTCTCGATAATTAAAGCGGCGACTAATTTCGCGGGCTTTTTCCTCGACTACTTGCCATCTTTCTACATTGCCCGGCAGCAAATCCTGCGTTCCCGTCGGCTTTTGAAAGGCCATTAACGTATCCCCCCATCTGTATATTTCTTGATTTTTGTTTCTTGATCACTCGCTATTTAAGCTCATAATAAAACAAAAAATCCCTCGCCCTGTTAAAATTAACAGGGACGAGGGATTGTCGTTTACAAATCACCCGTGGTACCACCCACATTCCGGAGTTTACCAGGACAGCCAGCGCGCAAAAAACGCTCAGTGCCCGTCAGCCTTACACTGACTCCGCTCATACGTATAACGCCCGTAACGCGCAGTACGGCTATTATGCAGGATGGTCTGCTGTTTGGCACAGTTACCTGTGCACTCTCGGCAGGTGCTCCTCAATTGTTCGCCGCCTGTTCTCGGGGAGGTCATTCGTCCGCTCATCAAGGGAATTTTTACAGCCTGGAAATTCCTCTCTGCGCTTGTGGGTTCGGAGTACTTGGTCCCGTCATCAAATCATTTTTCATTATTTTATGATTTTAATGAACTACTCCGACAAAGTCAAGACATTCCCTCTAGAAGCAGACAAATAAGTCTAAAAAAAAGAAAAAACCTGCGGAAACGGTCCGTAGGTTTAAAAAGATATATCAAAAGGGGGTCATGCCGTTATTATAAACAACGAATATTAAGGAATGATGTTTCGAATATTACAATTTCATTACAGGCACTCTGTAGCAGCTACATTCCTCAAGTAACGACAATCTGTGACAATCTCCGGCTTTAATCATAGCTGCGCCACATATCGTAATTCATCCTGATCACCGTTAATATAGACTTCTGTCGCACCAAGCAAGCCTCTGTCGTGATCCGTCGTTCCGCTCCAACAACTCTAAGCAGCAAAAAAGAAAAAGGAGCCTTTCGGCTTCTGGCTCCTTTCTCTCACTTACGGCTAAATATCTGGCCCTACCTGCGTGGCAAAGCATCGCGCCCCGGCTTGTCCATGGCTGCTGCAACATGCTGCAATAACGTATCAGCATCACGGGTAAGGCTGATCGCCTCCTGAATACTACCGGGGAAAAGCAGCGTAGCGCTTCGATAACCGTCCATTTTTGGGGTTTGACGCATTGCATCGTCTCTCCTGTCACCCTTAAGGCTATCTCACCCGGTTTATCACCGGTTGGGATGACATTATCGTCTCCATGAACGGTCATTTTATTCTGCTCATTGCTGATTCACGCCGTGACTAGGAACCAATTTGTACCTATGAACGCTCGCTATCCAGAATCAGCGTCACCGGGCCCCAGTTGGTCAATGATATATCCATCATTGCCCCAAAAATGCCCGTCTCGACCTCCAGACCCTTGGCTCGAAGCTGGCTGTTGAAAAAATCATACAGCTTCTCTGCTTCCTCAGGCTTGGCAGCTCCCATAAAGTTAGGTCTTCTCCCCTTACGGCAGTCACCATATAATGTAAACTGAGAGACAGACAAAATGGCCCCTCCGACATCCAGCACACTGTCGTTCATTTTACCTTCAGCATCCTCAAATATACGTAATCCCGCTGTTTTATCCGCCAAATAAACGGCATCAGCCGCTGTATCCCCCTGACCTATACCGACCAGCAGCATTAATCCGGTTCCGATCTCGCCGACTACCTTATGATTAACCGTTACCTGAGCGTCTTTACAGCGCTGAATGATGATTTTCATCGACTATCCGCTGTCTCCTTTAACCATCCCTTTAAAAGGTGCTTTGAGCCGTAGCACGGCTCCTTTACGCAGCCTATGAGGGCTTGTACCCAAAATACACTATAAAAAAAGGTATGAGCCTTCTTTTACGCTTACAAGGTTATTGCATAATGCGATGCACGGTGTATACATCTTTTACCCGTTTGATCCGTTCGACAACAGAATGCAAATGATCTGTATTGCGAATGAGAATCGTAATGTGAATCATTGCCATTTTGTTCTTGTCGGTACGGCCTGTCACGGCCGAGAAGCTGGTTTTGTTCTCGGATATAGCCTGAAGCACCTCGTTCAGCAGCCCGTTGCGGTCATGGCCTGTGATCTCAATATCGACGCTGTAATTGACCTCTGCTGCTTCTTCCCACTCAACCTCGATCACACGAGCCTGATCTTCCCCCGTACCCGCAGGAATATTCGGGCAATCTGTCCGGTGAACCGATACGCCGCGGCCACGTGTTACATAACCGATGATGTCGTCTCCCGGCACGGGATTGCAACATCGTGCAAAACGAACGAGTAAATTGTCGACTCCTCTGACGCTGACGCCGTTGGTCGGTGTTTTTTTGCGTTCGCTCTGCGGTTTGTACTCCTTGACCTCGGTTGTCAGCTCAATCAGCCGCGCCTCTTCCTGCTCCTTGCGCAGCTTCTCCGTCAGACGTGTACAGACCTGAGCTGCGGTTATACCGCCAAAGCCAATCGCCGATAACATATCCTCTATATCGTTAAAAGAGAATTTTGCTGCTACTTCCTGAAGCTTGTCGTCACTCATCCATACCGAAGGCTCTATATCGCGCTTTTTGAGCTCACGCTCCAGATTCTCACGGCCCTTTTCGATATTTTCCTCGCGCTTTTCTTTCTTAAACCATTGCTTGATTTTACTGCGCGCGTGAGAGGACTGGGCAATTTTGAGCCAGTCCTGACTAGGTCCATAAGAATGCTTGGACGTCATAATTTCGACGATATCGCCGGTTTTAAGCCGATAGTCCAACGGCACAATTCTGCCGTTTACCTTGGAGCCAATCGTTCGGTTACCAACTTCGGTATGAATACGGAAGGCAAAGTCCAGCGGAACCGATCCAGCTGGCAACTCAATAACCTCTCCCTTTGGAGTAAACACAAATACGAGGTCGGAGAAAAAGTCCATTTTGAGCGATTCTACAAATTCCGACGCGTCCTTCGCCTCATTTTGCAGCTCGAGAATTTCTCGGAAAAAGGTGATTTTATCCTCAAAGTTCGTGTTATTTGCTCCGTTGTTTTCTTTATAAGCCCAATGGGCCGCAATCCCGAATTCAGCGGTGCGATGCATATCCACCGTGCGAATTTGCACCTCGGTAGGTTCCCCGTTGGGACCCACTACGGTTGTATGAAGGGACTGATACATATTGGCCTTGGGCATGGCGATATAATCCTTAAACCGCCCCGGCATCGGCTTCCACAACGTATGGATGATCCCCAGCGTCGCATAACAGTCCTTTATGTTATCTACAATAATTCGAATCGCCAGCAAATCATATATTTCATTGAATTGCTTGTTCTTCGTTGTCATTTTTTTAAACACGCTATAAATGTGCTTGGGACGCCCAGAAAGGTCAGCTTGAATACCCATCTCTTCGAGCTTTTCTCTGATGCGTACGATAACATTATCAATAAACTGCTCCCGCTCTGCCCGTTTCTTATGCATCAAATTGGCGATGCGATAATATTGCTGAGGATTCAGATAGCGAAGAGCAATATCTTCCATTTCCCATTTAATCGCTGAAATACCTAACCGGTTCGCAATTGGACAGAAAATCTCCAGCGTTTCATAAGCGATTCGGCGCTGGCTTTCCTCCGACTGATATTTCAAGGTACGCATATTATGCAAACGATCCGCCAACTTAATAACAATGACACGAATGTCCTGTGCCATGGCAATAAACATTTTTCGATAATTTTCGTTCTGCTGTTCTTCCTTGGAACGGAACTGGATACGCTCCAGTTTCGTCAAACCATCGACAAGCATCGCACAAGTATCGCCAAAATGCTCGCGAATCTGCGCCAAAGACACCGTCGTATCCTCCACAACGTCATGTAAAAGAGCGGCGATAATGGAGATGGTATCCATCTGCATATTAACGACGATATCAGCAACCGCAAGCGGATGCAGAATATAAGGTTCACCAGACTTCCGAGTCTGCCCGGAATGGGCCTGCTCTGCAAAATCATAGGCGTCCCTGATGCGGATAAGATCTGCTTCTCTGGTATAGGCCCCGGCCTTTTTAAGTAATTGCTCTATCCCCATTCTGCTCTATTCCGTGTCCTTTCTATGCAAAATGGAACCCGCCGATCAATGTCGCGCAAAGGTTCCCTTTTAAAAGTGATTTCCTATAATTATGACGGTTACTGCGTCACACGTCAACTATTACACGTTTGGTATTGCCGTGTTATTTTACCATAGGTTATTTCGTCACATTTAGTTCAGTAAATCGGGATTGTTGGCGAAACGAAACGAATTATATTGAAAAAAATACGAAAAGTAATTAATGTATATAAGAATAATTGAAAGAACTAAGGAGTGAACTGCGTTGCAACGCGAAATTCAAGTTAATGAAAAGCTTCCGGTAGGACCCGGGTTCCTGCTCAGCGTACAGCATTTGTTTGCCATGTTTGGCAGCACCGTGCTGGTGCCGAATATTTTCGGTGTCGATCCCGGCATGATTTTGCTAATGAACGGTATTGGCACATTGCTGTACATATGGATCTGCCGTGGCAAAATCCCCGCCTATCTCGGCTCCAGCTTCGCTTTTATCGCTCCCGTTAGTCTCGTGCTTAAAAGCAATCCAGGCGTTAACGGTTATGCTATGGCCCTTGGCGCTTTTATCGCAACAGGTGTTATTTTCTGCCTCGTCGCACTGGTGATCAAATATGCCGGAACCCGTTGGCTGGATGTGGTATTTCCTCCCGCAGTCATGGGCTCCATTGTAGCTCTGATCGGTCTCGAGCTGGTTCCAGTAGCAGCAGGCATGGCAGGCATTATCAATTCAGGCCCTGCGAAAACCTGGTCTCCAGATCCCAAAACTATTACTCTTTCCCTTGTTACACTCGGAGTTACCATTCTGGGTGCGGTACTGTTCCGCGGATTTGCCAAAATCATTCATATTTTGATTGGAATTGTGGTAGGCTATGTACTTGCTTATTTTATGGGTATGGTCAATACACAGGCCATTGCGGACGCTCCTTTGTTCGGACATCCTGTCATTACCACTCCAATATTTAATACATCGGCTATGCTGACAATTCTTCCTGTCGCTCTGGTGGTCATCGTGGAGCATATTGGTCATTTGCTCGTAACCAGCAACATTGTCGGACGCGAGCTGTCCAAAGATCCCGGTCTGCACCGTTCACTGCTTGGTAACGGTATTTCCACTGTGATTTCCGGCTTTGTCGGCTCTACGCCCAATACAACCTATGGTGAAAACATCGGTGTCATGGCATTAACGAAGGTGTACTCCATCTGGGTCATTGGTGGCGCCGCTGTGATTGCCATTCTGCTCTCCTTCTCAGGCACCTTCTCAGCAATTGTATCCAACATCCCGGCTCCAGTCATGGGCGGCGTATCCTTGCTGTTATTCGGTGTCATCGCTGCCTCTGGTCTGAGAATCTTTGTGGAGCAAAAGGTCGATTTCGCCAAGCCGACCAATATGCTGCTCGCTACCGTCGTACTGGTTGTCGGAATCAGTGGTACAACGCTCACTTGGGGTGCGGTTACCCTGAAAGGTATGGCACTGGCAACAATCATCGGCATCGTCCTCAGCCTGTTCTTCAAGCTGATTGACGTGCTTGGCTGGTCCAGCGATAAAACACAGGAACCTTTAACGGAAAAAATACCCGATTAATACCTGTTCCTTTACATGAAAACGCCGACTCCATGAGATACGGGCCATCACACACCTGACTAGCATCCAAGTGTGTGGACTCGTAACTACGTGGAGCGGCTTTTTTTCAAAATTCATGTCTATAATGTAAGATTAAAATCATACACGAAAACGGGATACCACCTGGTTGAGCGTGTCAGAAACACCCGTAGAGATAGTAATCATATTGACCTTCATCTTCGTATCATAAAAAGGCTCCGTAAAGTTCAATTCTTTACCGCGCTTAACTGCCTCTGTATACCATGGCTGTGTTAAATAATTATATTGCGGATCATCATATTCAGTCGTTTGCCTGATTTGTCCGCCATCCCTATGCACATATTGTGATCGGTATGTCACACCCGGTTCATACGCATCTTTAGCGAAAAAAACGCCCAACCCATAAGTCATATCATTTAATAATAGTTCTTGTTCGAACAGTCTTCCATAAGCATCAATTTTCATCCTGTCACCAGTTGTTCCGTACTCTTGCTTATCATCGAAACTAGTAAAACATGACGATTGTTATCGACATTTTGTTCAGATAATTTATAACGATTTTCGCAAATAAATTGAAGGTTAATGTAAATTACATTTCTAACCAAAATGCATACAACAAAAATAGTCCGATGGAACATCTCTTTACCTAAAGAGTTGCTCCATCGGACTATTTAAGCGATCCATATATAAATATTTCCCGGGAAAAGGAAACCCCGAATTCTAAGACTTAATACTTAATGAGGGTGAACACATCTACGTCAGGCAGTTTCGCCCGGCCATTGAGTTCAGACAGTTCTATAAGAAAAGCAGCTCCTACCACATTTCCACCAAGCTGACGTACCAAATTCACGGATGTGGCAATGGTTCCACCTGTAGCAAGCAGATCATCGGCAATCAATACGTTTTGCCCCGGCTCAATTGCATCCTTATGCATAGCCAGCGTATCCTTGCCGTATTCCAAACCGTATGCTTCCTCAATGGTTTCCCCAGGCAGCTTTCCGCTTTTACGAATAGGAATAAAACCAACGCCAAGAGCATAGGCCAGAGGCGCACCTACGACAAATCCGCGTGCTTCAGGACCTGCAATCAAATCAATTTTCAAATCCGATACCAGTTCCTTCATATCGTTGATTGCCCTACGGTACATTTCACCATTTTTCATCAAGGTCGTAATGTCCTTAAAACTAATACCTTGTTGTGGAAAATCGGGAATCACTCGAATATATTCTTTGTAGTCCAACTTAGTTCCTCCTACTGTAAACTTCTAAATTAGTATATCCATTCTACAACATAAGCTTGAGGCAGTGTCTCAAGAAGCACCCTTCATCAGCGACATGATCCAACTCGTCATCTGGGTTGTATCCGCATCCAGTAAATAACGCTCCATCTCAGCCATATCATATAATTCCTGATAGCGTGGAGAAGTCGTTAAATCACGCTTGGGCGGATTAGGCACAAAACAAAATTGCCCCTCTGCACGCTTCATAAACTCAAGATCCTCAAAGATGTCCAGTACTTTAGATAACATTCGTACTGAACAGGAACACTGCCGACTAAGAGCAGGCAGCATTGCTTTTTCATCAACAGGCTGTGTTCCTATTCGGGAAAGCACAACATAAATACGCTTGAACAGCTCCCTGTCAGGGCTTACGAGCCGACCGGCACGTTCACTGACCGAATGCAGGAGAAATACATTTTCTACATTTTCAAAGGTAGACCATACTGCCTGTAGCTGCTCCGGTGTTTCCGGTGGCTCCAGCACGAACAATGACATCACAGATTGCTGTGCATTCCTTTGACCATTACCAGGAGTAACAGTGCCATCCTCATCGTACAACCATAAGGATTCTGCATTTACGGAATCCATTGGACGAAGTCTGGATGAAGGATGTATCAACACTGCAACGTCATTTTTTCTCTCCTCTACACGCGGATGGAAAATTTTCAAGCCTCGTTCCAGCTCCGCAATAGGGTTCGATACTCCGCGATAATCAAAAATTTGCGGGGCTTGTACACGAATATCCTGCATCATCAATTGGAGAGAACGTTTGCCGTTCCACTCGTTAATAGACAGCTCGCCCAGCAGATCCAGTTCGGTTTGTTGCTGTAAAAAATCAGCCAAATCGCCACGCCGGAAGGCAATCGCATCCAGCGACAGTCCGTTCTGCTCCAGCAGAAGCTTTACATGATTTTTTTCACGCCCCATTTTTCGAGCCTCGCGTAATTGAAGCCCCTGTAATACGAATCGTGGAGAAGGGTTCGCCATTCCAAACGGCTGTAACAATTCCAGTTCTTCAACCACCTGTAAAGATACCTCGTCCAGACGACAGACCATATCTGCCTCTGCTATAGGAATAAGGTCTTCCGGTGTCAAAATTGAACTGGCATACCGGTTAAGCCGCTCCTCGAACAACTCCAGATTATCGCGGGTCAGCGTCATACCCGCAGCCGAAGGATGGCCGCCAAAATGCTCCATAAGTTCATGGCTGTCTGTAAGAGCACTATAAATATCCAAGGCAGGAATAGAACGGGCAGAACCTTTGCACATACCAGTCTCGGCATCAATCCCAAGAATAATGGTTGGACGATAATGACGATCCAATAGCTTGGAGGCCACAATTCCGACAACACCCACGTTCCATCCTTCACCAGCCAAAACAATAACTGAGGGGAGCTTGCCTCCATTCAGCTTGGCTGCCAACTGTTCCTCTGCTTGCTCCACAATTCGTTCAACCACCTGTTGACGCTCCCGGTTAAGCAGATCAAGCGCATGTGCAAGTTGATCTGCTTCTTCCTCTTGTTCTGTTGTCAGGAGGGAAACGGCTCGTCCCGCATGATCCAGACGTCCACTGGCATTAATCCGCGGAGCCAAGGCAAATGCGATGTTGGCAGAAGTCACTGTAGACATATCCACACCTGCTACACTAAGCAACGCCCGAATCCCGGGAAACGCAGAGCTTCTCATCGATTGGATCCCTCTGCGTACCATCGTCCGATTCTCACCGTGTAACGGCATCAGATCAGCTACCGTACCAATAGCGGCGATTTCAAACCATTCCTCGGGTACCTCATCCAACAGTGCCTGTGCCAGCTTTAGAGCAACACCAACACCTGCAAGGCCTTTAAATGGGTATGGGCAGCCAGGCAGCTTCGGATTGATCAAGGTATACGCCTTGGGAAGCACAGCAGGCGGCTCATGGTGATCAGTCACAATAACATCGATACCCAAGGAAGTTGCATAATTAATTTGCTCTACTGCACTAATTCCGGTATCCACCGTAATGACCAGCGTAACTCCCTGCTGATGAGCCCAATCCAGGGCATGGTTATGCAGGCCGTATCCCTCATTGGAGCGATGGGGAATATAAATATCATAAGAGGCCTTTAGGAAACGCATAAGCTGAATCATTAAAGATGTACTGGACACCCCGTCCGCATCATAATCGCCATAGATCAATATATGCTCGCCGCGCTCCAATGCCTTGCGAATTCTCGGCACGGCCTCTTTCATGCCAAGAAGCAGATAAGGATCGTGTATATCATCCACACTTCCGTACAAAAAGCGGTTTGCTTCCCCGGCCGTAGTGACGCCCCGGTTCACTAAAAGCCGAGACAACAATGGTGAAATCCCCAGCTCTTCTGTTAACGACTGAGCCGCTGTCAGGTTAAGTTCCGGGGTCTTCCATCTGTACTGCGAATGAAGCAATCCTATTCACCTTTCTTTCATCGTCGCCTTGCATTATTGCAGCAAGGACGACACATCATTATCCGGTAGTTCATGATTGGATTTGTAAGGATACTCGGATTGATAGGAAATGAACTGCATTTGTACATGGGTCACCTGTGGAAAACGGGTCAGTAGTAAATTTTTAGCCCGATCGGCAATTTCCTGCGCTTCCTGCACCGTAATCCGAGGGTTCACACTAATTGTTACATCAACCGTTATGAAATGCCCTGCTTCCTGAGCCTGGAAATGTTCAATCGTTACAATACCATACACCCGCTGAATCGTCTCCATAAAACTTCGGGAGTCTTCCTCCCGCAAGAGCCTCGCTGGTGCCTGATAGGCGGTATTCACCACCATCAGATAGCCTTTACGCAATACCATACAAGCTACCAGCAAAGCTGCGGTTGGATCAAGATATAGCAACGCAGGCCACTCCATTGCTTTACCAGTCATTGCACCGATCATGCCGATCAATGCAATCAGTGATGCATACAGCGAGTACCGTTCATGATTAGCGTACAGATCTGCTTCCGCTTTATGACCATGTTTAATCGAGTATCGGTATTGAAACTGAAATAACACCTCTCTCAGCACCAAAGCAACAAAAGCAGTAATTAATGCGTACAGACCGGGAGCCTGTGGTTCTGGACTGCTTAGTGAACGGACAGCCGAGATCGCTAGCTGAAGACCACTCATCAGCACCAAAATAGCCAGCACCACAGAAATGACAGTCCGAACCTTTTCACCGTTTCGCAACCGTGCCAGCATTCCGTGTCCTGTACCTTTGGAAAACAGGTCCTGCAATCGAGAAGCACTATCCGCAGCCGTGTGCAGTGCATCCCCCAACAACGCTTTGCTATTTGCCGCATAACCGACAGTTCCCTTTAGAACAGCCAGTGCGAGATTACCTACAATCCCGCTCCACGCCGTAGTTTCTAATGATCGGCTGCGTTTGCTATTCACAACGTTTCCCCCTCAATCCTGAACTGACAATTTCCCGGTCAAGCTCCATTCCAAATCAATCAAATCCCTCAAAATAAAGCCCTTCATGAGTCCACTGCTGGGCTTCTAATTAACGTAAATGTAAAAACCTTAGAAAACCGCGCCCAAGCAGACGCGGCTTTCTCTTTAATTTATACTACTGGCATTTGCGTAACTTATGACTTTGCAGCTTTGACCGCGGCGCCACCGCCAGCTGTCGGAGTTTTTTGTTTCCCCTTCAAAGCTACCCACAGCGGGCTGGCAATGAAGATGGAAGAATAAGCACCGAACAGGAGACCGATAACCATTGCAAGCGAGAACATCCGAATCGACTCGCCGCCAAAAATGAACAAGCACACAGAGGCAATAAACACAGTAAAGACAGTTGCGAGTGAACGCGTCATTGTCTGGGCAATACTGTGATCAACGACCTGCTCCAAGTCGGCCCTGGACTTCTTCTTCGCAAATCGCAGATTTTCCCGAATACGGTCAAAAATAACGACGGTATCATTGATGGAAAAACCGACAATCGTCAGAATGGCCGTAATAAAGGTCAGATCCACCTTAAGGCGGAATATGGAGAAAATACTAATGACGAGAAACGCATCATGCAGCAACGAAACAATTGCTGCAACAGCAAAACGCCATTCAAACCGGATCGAGATGTAGAGAGCAATGGCAACAGAGGCCAGTAAAATCGCCCAGATTGCATTTCGCTCCAGCTCTTGGGCCATTTCTGTATCCACCGTATTGACCTCAAATGAAGCCTTAGGATCAAGCTCTTTATTGAAAGAGGTTTTAAAACTATTCACTTGTTGATCCGTCAATACCTTTGAAAAACGAATGCCGAAGCGCTCCTTACCCGGTGTATAATCAACCTCTTTGCCGATTCCATTCTTGTCGAGCAAAGTCTGAATCTGTTGCTGTGTAACTGCCTTAGTCAAATTGACATCCACGTTAGAACCGGAACGGAAATCAACCCCGTAATTCAAACCGAATATCGACAAGCTCAAAATACCGAGCAATGTGATAATAATCGAAAAGGTATAAAACCACTTGCTCATCTTGATATATTTCAAATTCCAATTAAAGCGCACTGATATCACTCTCCTTCACACCAAAATACTTGGGCTTCTTCACAACATCCGCTTTAACCAGCAGATTGAGCAAGAAGCGGGAGAAGAAGATATTCGTCAAGATACTGGTAACAATATCAACGATGAGCACTAAGGCGAATCCTCGAACGGAGCCTGTTCCCAGACCAAACATAACTGCCGCCGCTATAATTGTCGTAATATTTGCATCCATAACGGTACGGAACGAAGCCTTACTACCCGCAATAACAGAAGAACGAATCGTTTTGCCTGACTTGATTTCTTCTTTAATCCGTTCATACGTAATGATATTGGCATCGACCGCCATCCCGATCCCGAGCACGAAAGCTGCGATACCTGGAAGCGTGAGCACGAAACCGCCCAAATAGAAGATCGCAAGCACCAGCCAGGTATGAACGATGAGACAGAAGCTGGCCACCAATCCCGGTACACGGAACATCGCAATCATAAATAGCAGAATAATAACGGAGCCGATCAAACCAGCACGAATAGTCTGATCCAGTGATAACTGACCCAATGTAGCGCCTACGCTCTGAGAATATTTTTCCGTCAGTTTAAGCGGAAGAGCCCCCAGATTTATCGTATCGGCCAGCTTGTTCGCTTCATCACGAGTGTAGTTACCTGTAATCGAAGCACTGCCATCCGTCAGCTCTCCACGTACCGTAGGTGCAGATAGTAACTCATCATCCAGGAAAATAGCCAACTCTTTGTTAAGAAGTCGTTTTGTGATCTCTGCAAATTTGGCTTTATCCTTCACTTTGATGCTAATTTCAGGCTGATTCAGCTGGTCATAGCCGACAACAGCGCCATTCTCCACAAAATCGTTACCGCGAAGCTCAATTTTGCTGTATTGACCCGGCTTTTTAGCATCCGCTGCCGTTGCACTGCGGAACGTCAGCTCGGCAGGCTTTTTCAGCATGGAGCGAACTTCCGCCTCGTTAGAGACACCAGCAAGACGCACACGAATACGGTTGCTGCCCTCTGTTGTTACTTCCGGCTCAGTCGTACCGAGCGCGTTAATCCGTCTCTCCAGACTTTGTGCTGTTTGTGTAAGAGACTGTTTGGTTACACTTTGCCCTGCTTCCAAAGGCTGGGCTTCATATAAAATTTCAAAGCCTCCCTTTAAATCGAGGCCTAGTTTTAAACTTTTTAGTAGGCCCGGGCTTGTCCCGACCATAACACCAGCTGTTATGAGCACGACCACGATGAAACTTAGAATTCTTTTCATTCCGTCCCATGTTCCCCTTTCATTCTCAATATTCCTATTATAGCTACCCCTCAAAAAGCAGTCAATTTGAACGCAAAAAAAGCCCCCCTTCTATTCGAAAGTGGAGCCCCGTAATGCGGACATTGTCAAATAGTTCATAAAGCTCGTCGCTTTAAGGGAAAGTATATCGTTAACGAGCTTGTGCAGTGGAGGAATACCCTCCTTTTCATATTTATGGCTGACGCAATTCCACACGTCCTTACTTGTGACATGTTCATAGCCTACGAGAACCAGCTCGTCTGCCTTGCTTTGGCACAGCATCTCTATGGCGTCATCCCAATCCTGCTCATCCAGCTCTTCCATACCCACGATGGTCGTTCCTCCTCCCAGCGACTCCGTTTCCGCAGATCAGCAATTAGCGGGATTATTGACTGCTTTATAGAACATTTCTGTCCTGATCTTGGAAAACCCTTCTTTTCGTCGAAAATAGCCGTAAATCAACAATATATGCATTCATTTCGCTCGTCAATAGCAGAATTCACCACCCTCCCTCTGGTCGCCCGGATTACTCTGCTTTTAATCCGAAAAGCTTGTCATGAACATGGACAGGTCTGGCATATCTTTTATAGTAACGCATAGACGGAGAATTACATTTGGGGGAAGAGGGAGTTGCGATTGAAAAAGCAGACATTCATCCATGGAGCAATTATTTTATTGGCAGCGGGAATCATCAATCGGCTACTGGGCTTTATTCCACGAATCGCGCTCCCGCGTATTATCGGACCCGAAGGAGTCGGCTTATACCAACAGGGGTATCCCTTTTTTATCGTGCTGGTGACTCTTATTACCGGGGGAATCCCACTTGCAGTGGCCAAGCTTGTGGCCGAAGCTGAAACAGCAGGACAACCTGAAATGTCACGGCGCATTTTACACACCAGCCTGCGCTTTACCGTTACGCTGAGCCTGCTCGCTATGGTACTCTGCCTTGTGTTCGCCCCTTGGATCACAAGCCATCTCCTGACCGACAGCCGTGTGTATTATACATTTATTAGCATGACTCCAATGATTGTCATCGTTGCTGTATCCTCTGCCTATAGGGGCTATTTTCAGGGAAAACAAAATATGATTCCGTCCGCCAGCTCCTCGATTGCCGAGACCGTTATGCGTATTTTTTGCGTCATTTGGTTTGCGTACTTACTCCTTCCTTACGGTGTTGCCTACGCTGCTGCAGGAGCCATGCTCGGTGCATTGGCTGGTGAACTGATGGGTATGGTTGTCCTGCTATGGCAATATGCGTGGAACCAGCGAAGGGATCGTATCCCCTACCAAACGGAGACATCTTTACCTTCAGAGGTTTATCTCGAGGAATCATCCGTTTTGTCACGTCTTATGTCTATATCCGTCCCTGTTACGGCGGGAAGGCTCGTCGGCTCCTTGTCCTATTTGCTGGAATCCATTTTATGTATGCGTAGCCTCGCCGTAGCAGGCATTGCAACTGGTATCGCAACCGCACAGTATGGGGCCATGCAGGGCATGGTCATTCCTGTATTATTACTGCCAGGTGCCCTAACCAGTTCATTAGCGGTTTCACTCGTGCCTTCCTTATCTGAAGCAGCTGCCAAGGGACACATTACGGCCATTCACAAACGTTTGCATCAATCGCTTCGGCTCGCTTTGGTTGCAGGAGCCCCATTCGCTGTTATCATGTACGTGTTGGCAGAGCCTCTGTGTCTGTTACTCTACAATAATGGCGATATTGCAGGTATGCTTAAACTCATGGCGCCCTTTGCTCTGTTTATGTACATCCAGGCCCCGCTTCAGGCAGCACTTCAAGCGCTGGACCGTCCCGGTAGTGCTTTATTTAACACCTTTGTCGGAGCCGTCATCAAAATTTTGCTTATCGTATGGCTTGCTTCTCAGCCTCAGTATGGTATCTACGGAGCGGTCATCGCCATTTGCGTAAACAATGCCATTGTCACCCTTCTGCATGGCTTCAGTGTAAGCAGACTGCTTCGTTTTCGTGTACGCTTGCTCGATTTCTGGAAAACTGGAGTGGGCATGATCATTATGGCAGCTGCGGTATTATACGTTTACAGACATCTGGCAATGTTCGACCAAATGTGGCTTCAATTTATTTTTGCCGCAGGTGTCGGGATGATCCTGTACCTTATTCTGATGACTTCAATCAAAATGATTGACTGGGACAACCTTACACGCATTCCCATTTTGAGAAGATGGTTTAAAGCCAAAGAAATCTAATACGAAGGTCTAATCCGAAGACTCCCCAAAAGCTGGTGGCGTAATATATACATCACCTCTATGATTAACCGTGCATAAGAAAACATCTTTAAAATCTCTGTGTCCCTTTTCTTGAATCTGATTTTTAAGCCAAAATCGGTTCATATCCATTCGCTCCAAATTTCGATCCAACACCTTTCCGTCCATAATTAATGGAACAGGTAGACCCTCATATCTAAACTTTCCGCCGATTTGAGGAGTAGGAGGAACTTTTTTGTCCTGTTGCTCCATGTTCGTCAAATTTGTTTGACTTAAATCCCGTTTTATTCTGTCTAACTCAACACCTTCATCTTTATCATCCTTACCTGCCACCGTAAGCTTGCCTGTGGTTTCCAAAATAACATATTCAACTTCGTCCAGATTTTCAATATTTTGTTCACGAAGTTGCAATAACAAGTCATCTAAATTGTAGCGTTGCTTGGCCATTTCATCCTTGTTTAGTTGCCCATTGGAGTACAACACACTGGGCCGACCATCGAATAGCAGGCGCAGACGCCGGCTTTTGAGACTGAAATAGGAAATTCCTATCTGCAGAATTAGCAGCACTCCTAGAGGGATTAACCCTTCATATAACGGACGTTTTATATCCTCCAGACTGAATACAGCAATTTCCGCAATCATAATGGAAATGACGAGATCAAAAACAGACAGCTTCCCGATCTCCCTTTTACCCATCAAGCGCATCACCAAATATACGATAAAATACATGAGCAGCGTCCGAAAAATATGAGCAAAAATATCGTGACTCAATCTGTTCGCCTCCTCTCCTGTACGTTGTGCAAGACATTCATTGTTCATTGTACACGTATTCTGACCGTTCCCCACTGGACTCATACAAAAAACAAAAGGCTAAATTATTGAAATAAAGAGAAAGACTGCTTGCGACTTGGTACTAAGCCCGAAGGCTTGACCATAGAATGATAATAGTTCAAACCTTGGTACAGGAGGAATTAGCAATGGAGCTCATTCGCCGCTGGAGTCCGTTTCGTCTGGCCCATCCCATTTTATCCGGCTTGTTTTATGCTTTTGCATGGATGCTGCTGGGCGCATTGATTCTTTCACTACTGTTGTGGCTAACACAGATGCAGGAACAGGACTTATCCTTGTATACGTACATCGTTCACGCATTCGCTATGCTATCTGGTGGCTTCGTCGCCGGTAAAAGATCCACAAACAAAGGCTGGTATCAAGGCGGCATTACAGGCATCCTGTATGGATTAATTGTTCTTCTGGTCGGTTTTCTGGCACTGGATGCGGGCATGAACGCTAAGGATCTGTTGCACTTGGGAATTGCCTTTATCATAGGCGCGGGAGGCGGAATGTTCGGAATTAATCTCAGTAAATAACGAATTTAAAAAAGTGAAGTGAACGCGGGGCATGTAACGATCAACACAAAAAACCGAGCCTTCTCATAGGCTCGGTTTTTCACATGATGACAGGCAGATTCTACGATTTAGATACAACTTCCTCAGATGCTGTATCTTTTGCAATTGCATTACTGATTGCACTGCGGTCAAAGGTCAACTTTGTTACATCATTTACACGCAAAACAACCACATCGTCCGTGATCTCCATAATTGTACCGTGAAGACCTCCGATTGTAATCACTTTATCTCCCTTTTTCAAAGCTTGAAGCATCGATTGGCGTTGCTTTTGTTTTTTCTGATTCGGACGAATCAGCAAGAAATAGAAGATTACAAACATCAGAGCCAATGGCCAGATCATTTGAAAAAGTCCCCCAGCTCCGCCGGGTGCAGCCGCAGCTGTAGCAAATTGAAACATGTTAAATCCCCCTTTCGTATACACTCCCCTGAAACTTAAAAGCCTTTATCATTATCATGAAGACCGTACTGCTCAAAAAATTCATCGCGGAAATCAAGCAGTCTGTCATCCATAATCGCTTGTCTGACATTACGCATCAATTGTATTAAGAAATGCAAGTTATGATACGTTGTCAGTCTGAGCCCGAAGGTTTCATCTGCTTTAATCAAATGACGCAAGTAAGCACGTGAGTAATTGCGACAAGTGTAGCAATCGCAAGCCGGATCAAGCGGGCCAAAATCGCTTGCAAAATTGGCATTACGAACGACAAGACGACCCTGACTTGTCATCGTTGTCCCGTTGCGAGCAATCCGGGTTGGAAGTACACAATCGAACATATCCACACCGCGGATAGAACCCTCAATTAAGGCATCCGGCGAACCTACGCCCATCAAATAACGTGGCTTGTTGGTAGGAAGCAGAGGAACCGTATAATCAAGCACTTCATACATCAAGTGCTTTGGTTCACCTACACTCAGTCCACCAATAGCATACCCCGGGAAATCCATGGAAGTCAAATTTGCGGCACTTTGCTTGCGCAGATCTTCATGCATGCCCCCTTGTACAATGGCGAACAGCCCTTGATCATGAGGACGCGCATGTGCCTCTAAACAACGCTCAGCCCAACGGCTGGTGCGTTCCAGTGACTTTTTCACGTATTCATACTCAGCCGGAAACGGTGGACATTCATCGAAGGCCATCATAATATCCGAACCCAGCGAGTTTTGAATTTCCATCGCCACTTCCGGCGAAAGAAACTTCTTATCTCCATTTAAATGAGAGCGAAAATGAACACCCTCCTCTGAAATCTTACGCATTTCGCTTAAGGAAAACACCTGAAATCCGCCACTGTCCGTTAAAATAGGACGATCCCAATTCATAAACTTGTGCAGTCCACCCGCTTCACGAATAATATCATGACCAGGACGAAGAAACAGATGGTACGTGTTACTCAAAATAATTTGAGCATCCATCTCCTTCAATTCCTCAGGACTCATCGTTTTGACCGTAGCTTGCGTTCCCACAGGCATAAAGGTTGGTGTCTCAATAACCCCGTGAGGTGTATGCACACGCCCAAGGCGGGCTCCTGATTGCTTGCAGGTTTTAATATGTTCGTATCTTATTGCTGGTGCCATATTTTCTCTACCATCCTTAATTAATAAATGAACATTGCGTCTCCGAAGCTAAAAAACCGATATTCGCGGTCAATCGCTTCCTGGTAAGCATGCATAATATTCTCCCTGCCCGCCAGTGCGCTGACAAGCATAACCAGGGTGGATTTAGGCAAGTGGAAATTCGTAATCATTGCATCCACCACACGGAATTCATAACCTGGGTAAATAAAAATCTGTGTCCAGCCACTGCTTGCCTTAAGTACTCCATCTGCGAATTGACTGCCCACCGTCTCCAGCGTTCGGCAACTGGTTGTACCCACGGCCACGACTCTTCCGCCACGTGCCTTGGTTTCATTAAGTACATCTGCCGTTTCCTGTGACAATGAATAATATTCCTCGTGCATTACATGCTCTTCAATCGTGTCTACCGACATCGGTCTGAACGTCCCTAAGCCGACATGAAGTGTAACAAAGGCAATGGAAACGCCCTTCTCCCTAATTCGGTCTAGCAATTCTTCTGTAAAATGCAGTCCTGCCGTTGGAGCCGCAGCAGAACCTTCGTGCCGAGCATAAACCGTCTGATAGCGCTCGCGATCATCCAGTTGCTCCTTGATATAGGGTGGAAGCGGCATTTGCCCAAGACGATCCAGGATCTCCTGAAAAATACCTTCATAAGAAAATGAAAGCACCCTGCCCCCCATATCTCCTTCTTTCTCAATAACAGCCTTCAGCTCATCACCGAAAACGATTACAGCTCCCTTTTTCAGTTTTTTACCTGGCTTCACCAATGCTTCCCATCGGTCTCCCTCCAATTGCTTAAGTAGTAGCACCTCGGCCTTAGCCCCCGTGTCTTGCTTAATACCGAACAAGCGTGCAGGAATCACTCGCGTATCATTTAACACCAGCGTATCCCCAGGGCTAAAATACTGTACAATATCCGCAAATGTATGATGCTCCACTTCACCGTTATTCTTGTTTAACGTCAGCAATCTGGAAGCGCTCCGTTCCAGCAAAGGCGTCTGTGCAATTAATGTTTCGGGTAATTCAAAATCATAGTCGTTTACATTCATATATTGGTCATTCCTTAACTATATCCACATTTTTGTAATAGTGTTGCAAAATTTTCTTGTAATCATACCCCTGTTCGGCCAAACCGTTGGCTCCCCATTGCGACAAGCCCAAACCATGACCATTTCCTTTGCCTGTAAAAATAAAGCTTTGCGTTTTATCAATGACTCGCGCATGACGGTCTTCGTTCATGACGACCACTCCGTTACCGCTTGAAGTGCTGCTCCCAGATGCTGACAAAATTTGAGTTCCTTGCGAACCACTTACATGAGAAGTGGCCCCATCAGCGCCTAATACAGTATAACTGCCGGTACTCGCAATATCAAACAGAGTACTCGGTAATCCCCCCATCGCTGAACGATACATATCGGGATATTTTACTGTCAAAGGTGAGCCGTTGGCCTCAACCTCAAGAACACGCCCTGACGGACCACGTTTGGTAACATCCAGATGATCAATTAAAGACGGTACTGTACCTGTAACTTTCCCTTGTAGGGATTTAGAAATCTGCGCTGATGTAAAAGGTCCACGCACCCATGCATAGTCTCCGGATTGAGGGACCTTCTCCAAAACAATCATCTCTTCACCCGGTTGCGCCTTGGCTACTGGTGCAACGGCTGATTGAATTTGGGGAATAGCACGCACATTGGTATTCTCAGCAGTAACGGTAATTTTGTCTAACCCGGCTTCTGTGACTCCCTCCAGCTCCTTGGCATTATCCTCACGAATATAACCTGTCTTGCCACTGGAGAGAAGTACATGATACCACTCCTGTGCTCCTTTTTGCGCCGTTGTATCTCCCGAGCTGTCTACGCTGGCGAATGCTTCACCACCGCTGTTCCATACCTCGGAAGCATCTGCTGTTACACCGCCCGCATTGGATGAAAATACAGCTTCGAGCACTTTGCCGCCGCTTTTAATGACTTCACCAGCCGTGGCATCTACAGCCTCACTGACATTCGCATTTTCCGAGCCCTTGCCATTATAAGCTTGACTTAACGTGCCATCCACCACATTACCGATCTGAAACCGAGTGCCTTGGGCAAGTGCATAGCTGCGGGCAGCCACCGCTTGAGCCTTGAGAGCTTCAGCCGGCCATGAGGAATAGACCTCAGCTCCTACCACGGAATACAAATACTGCTCCAACGGTACATCATTAACAAGCGCCAGTTGTCCTGATGTCATGCTAATCTCCATGTCGCCGCGATATGTACGCTGTGATCTTTCAACCACTTGAACGCCATTGTTACCGCCGTTGACTATTATCTTACTGTTATCAGAGCCACTCAGCATATAATGTAACATTGCTTGCGAGCCTGTCGTTACTCCTGCTTCTTGTCTTATTATGAGGCCGGTTTGAGTAGCACTAACTTTAGATAACGTAAGTTTGGGCTGCTTGCTCTCCAGTTCTGCTTTTAAAGTCGACAGCTTGCTGTCGTTACTCTCTTCACCAACCCACACAGCATACTGACCTCTTGATTGAATCACCGTAAAAGCATCAAAGCCTGCGGCAGCAATTGTCGTTCGAACGAGGTTTGCCTCCTGCTCGCTTCCATAGCTTCCTGTTGACCAGTGCTTATTCCCCTTAACTTCAGCCTGCGCTCCGGTTGCGGAAGAAATCCGCTGTACAGCAGCCTGTGCTGCCTGTTCACTTGCATATATTCCCGCGTACACCTGATAGACAGAGCTACCGTTTTTGGATCCGATAAAAACCGTAGGTTTATCATTCGTCTTTTGCAGGACTTGAGCCGCTTTTATCGCAGCTGCTTCATTTCCTTCAAGCACCTTCACCCGATAGCTATCCACACTAAAACGAGCGGTGCTGTCCGGTAGTCCCATCCAAGCCTGAAAACTGCCTCCACTGTTCTGTCCGACACTCAAACCCTCTGATGATTTCAAGGTTACCGCAGGGACTGTTGCTTTATACTTGCTACCTAGATCCGCAAAGATCACTACACGAATATCCTCTTGGGCGGCGGCAGCGTGAACACTCGAAGTCCAAGGTAAGCAAACTGTAGCTAATACCATAATTGCTGCTGCTCGTTTGGCTCTGCCTGTCCATGTACTGAATATTGTTTTTCGGTTCAATGCTTTCCCACTCATTTTTGGCTTCCCCCATTCCGACTGTCTTACAAGCATAAAGCATGGTTTGGCGGGATCTCGACCATTGCCTGTCCCTTTAAATACATCGACGGAATAAACCAAAATTTGAACACGGTTAGTTCTAACTCACAGGTCTTTTTCCCTAGCCATCCTATTCCGCCAATGTCATATTTACCATAAACGTATTTACTCTATCGTACTTGCCATATTTGCGTAACTACGCTCTGAATTAATCTCAATTCCATTTCTTTTTAAACCTTATTTCGGGCTTGTTCTCTTGTAATAAAAATCCGCCATTCCTAGTCACCGCGGATCCGTTGGCATAGGGATTCCAAGGTGAGCATATGCTGCCGGAGTCACCGTCCGTCCTCGAGGTGTTCTTTGTAAAAGTCCTATTTGTAGCAAATATGGCTCATACACGTCCTCAATCGTCTGGCTCTCTTCACCGATGGTTGCGGCAATGGTATCCAATCCCACAGGTCCGCCTCGAAATGAATGAATCATTGCCTTAAGCATTTTATGATCAATTTCATCCAGTCCGAGCGGATCTATTTGAAGCCTTTTTAGTGCCTCTGCGGCCAATTCTGAATGAATAATACCGTCTCCAGCAACTTGAGCAAAATCACGCACCCTTTTTAACAGCCGGTTCGCAATCCGTGGTGTTCCCCTTGAACGCAATGCGATTTCTTCGGCTGCATCCCCGACGATCTCAATCTCCATAATGTCCGCATTTCTTGATACGATGTAGGCCAGCTCGTCAGTCGTATAAAACTCCAATCGACTGATAACACCAAACCGGTCGCGCAACGGCGCAGAAAGCAGACCAGCGCGTGTAGTAGCCCCTATAAGGGTAAAGGGCGGCAAATCCAGGCGAACCGATCGCGCACTCGGGCCTTTACCAATCATAATGTCCAGTGCAAAATCCTCCATCGCCGGGTACATGACTTCTTCCACCGTCCGATGAAGGCGATGAATTTCATCAATGAACAAAACATCGCCTTCTTGGAGATTGGTCAGCAACGCAGCCAAGTCTCCGGGCCTTTCAATCGCAGGCCCCGAAGTGGTGCGCAAATTAACCCCTAGCTCATTCGCAATAATGTTAGCGAGAGTCGTTTTACCCAATCCGGGTGGACCGTACAACAGTACATGATCCAACGCTTCTTTACGCATCTTGGCTGCTTCAATGTAAATTTTCAAATTTTCCTTAACCTGATTTTGCCCGATATATTCATTAAGATAACGGGGGCGAAGGCTTAGCTCCGCCGTTTGGTCTTCCATCATCAAATTGGCGGAAATAATCCGATCATCCATTTTCCATCGCTCCTCTTTTCACCAGACTTCTGTCAACGGACATCAGCGTCCTATCCGGCAAACAACAGTTGCAAAGCCCGTTTCATCAAAATATCGGCAGATTCATCAGGTTTGGCATCCTTCTTCATTCTGCTCCATACCTTATCCAACTCTGCATCTGTGTAACCGAGCGCCTTGAGCGCCTCACGTGCCTCGCCCCAATAGGAGCCCTCTCCCTCTTCCACGACAGGCTCCGCAAATAATCCAGTCACCATTCCCAGCGAACCAATACTGTCCAGTTTGTCTTTCAAGTCCAGAATCATACGTTGTGCCGTCTTTTTACCAATCCCCGGTAACTTGGTGAGAAATGTGATATTTTCCTGATAAATCGCCGTCACCACATGAGCAGGCGTACCGCCTCCCAAAATACCAAGTGCCACACGTGGTCCAATACCAGATACATCGATTAATTTACGGAATAATTGCTGTTCCTCACGGGTTGCAAACCCGAACAGTGAAATAGCATCTTCCCTTACATGATGGTGAATGTAAATAACCACCGGCCCTTCCGTTTTGGCGAAGGCGTAAGGATTGGGACAGAACACGCGATATCCCACCCCCTGCACATCCAAAACGACATATTCATTTTCCAAGTGAGCTACAGAACCACGCAAGAAATCTATCATTTTCGCAATACCTCATTTAATTTTGAATTTAGTCCATAGGAATGCGCATGACAAATAGCCACCGCCAAAGCATCCGCTACATCATCCGGTTTGGGCACAGCCTGGAGCTTTAGAAACATTCTAACCATCTCCTGTACCTGCTTCTTCTCCGCCTTACCATACCCTACAATAGCCTGCTTAACCTGCATCGGCGTGTATTCCCCTATAGGGAGATTACGTTGCTTTGCAGCCAGCACCAGCACACCCCGTGCCTGACTTACAGACATAGCAGTCGTAACGTTGCGATTAAAAAAAAGCTTCTCCAGCGCTACCGCATCAGGCTTATATTTATCAATCAATTGCAACATGCCTTCATACACATGAAGCAACCTTTCTTCTTCCGGTGTATGAGCCTCAGTCTGAATGCAGCCGTACTGCACAGGAACCACCTTACTGCCAATCTTGTCCACAAATCCGAAGCCCACAATAGCAATACCCGGATCAATTCCTAGAAAACGCAAAAAAATCTCTCCCCTATCACTAAACGATGGTGTTAACTAACCATCAGCCTACTCCATCCTCAATACATCTGTGCTAAATTCCATACAAAGCGAACATATGTGTCGTTCATTTCATTATAACAAAACTTTGTATCTAATAGAGGAAAAAATTTTACTCTAAGTAAAAACATAAAAAGAGACGCCACAAGCATCACCTGATCGGTAAATGCCTAACGTCTCCTGCTTCTAATCAATATTGCTGTTTTAATACCCTCTGTGTTCGTTCCACCGCAAAGTCACTAAAAGTAGAGATTACACTGTTATACTCGTTTATATCCTGTACACGGATTCCCTGCTGAAGTTGTTCATACACCCCTTCCGGTAAAGCCGTTTCCATGGAGTCCACATCCAGTTGGAAAAAAGTCCGTATAACCTTCTCCTTTTTAGGTGGTCCTTCAAACAAAGTGAGCTGTCCGTCAGCGCTCAAGCCCATGTAGCCGCGCTCTTTACACGATTCCGACAAATCTTCTACCCTCCGCTCCAGCCACACCTCTCCCTTGGTATTAAGCCGTCCCTTCCAGTCGGGATGCTGCCTTAGTAAATTTTCCAGCTGCTGCGAGCTCAGCGTACCTAAGGAAAGCGTTTCCGTACCACAGACGTAGGTGGTTAACAGACGAGTCTTCCTGCTTATACCGGAAGCACGTATGCTTTGCAAAACTTGCATCTGTGAGGAGCGATCTTCAGCCTGTGTTGTGGGTGAAGATTCCTCCATATCAACCTCTGCCATAACTGTAGCGGCCAGTGGCTGTGACAGCATAGCCTGCATATGTCTTGAAAACAGAATACCCAACCCTGCCAGCAAACAAGCCGCTCCAAAAATGGTAAAGGCCCATACCATTCTTCTTCCCTGATTCCAACGCCGTTTCATTTGTTTTTTCCAACTTAATCGCTTCACAGTAATCCCTTCCGTCCCACTTTTTGTGTTAGTGTGACCTGGCGATTACTGAATTATACAAAAAGATAATAAATACAATAAAAAAAGCCGCTGTTCCCAGCGACTTTCCTTTTGAATCGGGATGACACGATTTGAACATGCGACCCCCTGGTCCCAAACCAGGTGCTCTACCAAGCTGAGCTACATCCCGATACATATGCCGGTGAGAGGACTCGAACCTCCACGGTTTCCCTCACGATTTTGAGTCGCGCGCGTCTGCCAATTCCGCCACACCGGCTTATGAAGTTAATGGCGCGCCCTGAGAGATTCGAACTCCCGGCCTTTTGATTCGTAGTCAAACGCTCTATCCAGCTGAGCTAAGGGCGCAAATATGGAGCGGACGACGGGAATCGAACCCGCGACCCTCGCCTTGGCAAGGCGATGCTCTACCGCTGAGCCACGTCCGCAATACAATTATACTATAACATATAATTTCAAAAATGGTGAGCCATGAAGGACTCGAACCTTCGACACCCTGATTAAAAGTCAGGTGCTCTACCAACTGAGCTAATGGCTCCCAACAGGGTAATATAACTTTGTAG
>NZ_ASSB01000134.1:0-17477 GCF_000520755.1 Paenibacillus sp. 1-18 | reverse complement strand
GCTGCCGAATAAGCTGGCTTGCCCTGCCGCCACTTTCGGCACACGTCGGCCGATAACATTGCTTCTTTGTCTGCCCCACGCAGTGCTGCTACAAGGATTGCAGCAAGCACTGCGCAGGCCTCAACACTTTCCGCTGCCCCGTGGGTGGTGCGTGAACTCATCTCGGCATACATCAGCGCTTCTTCCGGACGGTTCGCATAGGCCATAGCAACAGGTGCAAGCCTCATAATGGAGCCGTTTCCCGCGCTCATGGGATCAACAGATCCGCTGTACGGATCTCCAGTGGCTTCGAACCGATGCAGCGCTCCTCTTGTCACTCCACCGATATCAAAGCACGTTCCCGTGCTGCTCATATATCCTACATAGTACCAATTGGTGTATCGCCGCATCTGATCTGCCGGATCAAATTCATCCTTTCGCACCAGACTCTCGGCTAAACAGAGCGCCATGGACGTATCGTCCGTCCACTGTCCCGGTTTTAATCCAAACACACCGCCGCCCACGACATCCGTTACAGGTTCAAATGTACCTGGACTGCTGAATTCCACCGTAGTTCCCAAAGCATCTCCCGCGGCCAGCCCGACCAGACATCCAAAAAAACGATCCTTGATAAGTTCCATTCCGGTTCTACCTTCTTTACAATTGTGATAATTAACGTATATTTTCCATGTTACCAGGAAGGAACATAATCATAAAACACAGTACATTCGAGCTAAAGGTCTTCATAAATATTCTTGCATCTACGAAAAGCTTATTGAAACATCGTATTGAAAATCATATTCATCATGACTGCCCATAATGAAGTTGATTATTTTGTGAGTTTTCCATAGCCTACATTATAAGTTAATCTCGCTGGACTTCTATATTATAATATCTTTAAGAGATGAAGACACATACGAAACCAAAAATGAATTTATCGAGCACGTAGGCCCGTTGCTGCGTCATTTGCTGGGCGAAAACCAAACTGCGTATTTATTTGAATACCTATCCGTTTTAAAATTCTTTTGTACAAGAGAGGTGGACCTTATATGATCTATGTCGCATTGCTGCGGGGCATTAATGTGGGCGGCAATAACAAGATTAATATGAAAAAGCTCAAGGAAACATTTGAGAAAGCTGGTATGAGCCATGTGACGACTTACATCAACTCAGGAAACATCATTTTTTCCAGTGAGGTTCAATCCAACGAGGAGTTGTCGCTCCAACTGGAGCAGGCGATTCTGGAGGATTTCAGCCTACCCATCCGGGTCATTGTCCGCAATATAACTGAAATCCAGAACATTATGAAGGCATTACCGAAGGAATGGTCTAATGATACACAGATGAAAAGCGATGTATTGTTTCTGTGGGATGAAATTAACGATATCTCTGTTCTGGAGAAGCTTCCTTTGAAGCGGGGAATAGGCAATGTAATGTATACACCTGGGGCTATTCTGTTTTCTGTCAGCAAAGAAAATGTCACAAAAAGCGGGATGACGAAACTGGTTGGCTCCAGTCTGTACAAGCATATGACAGTGCGGAATGTGAACACGACCCGGCAGATTTATAAGCTGATGCAGATGGCTGAGCAAGAAGAGTTACGGGATACGGACTCCTGACTGGAATACGTAAGCAATCCTAGTAGAGTATGCTCAAAAAGGGAGCCCTCTTACGGCTCCCCAACTGTTTTTCTTCGTCCTTCATTTAAATACCCATCACTGTATGGACCTCGTTAAATTTTAAAGCCTTCGACCAGTTCATTCAGTCGGGCAGCGCTTCCCTTCACCTGATCGGACTGCTGTGCCACTTCAAGAGACTTTTCCGCCGAAGAAACCATACCTTGGCCCTCTTTGGCTTGATACATGCCGAAAACCCCTACCAACGATACAATGAGCACCCCCACCAAGCTGATCATGATCATGGAGACCATAAGAATTAAGAGATTACACCGTGATGATATATATATCGGTAGAAAACGCTTAATTTTATAAGAGAAATAACATTACTGCTAAAATAAAGAATATTCATTCAATGATAGTGAGCTTGGAACAGACCAAATATGTCTATGAATTTAGGTACTCATGAGCTTGGAAAATTTGCTAAACTAGAAGAGAATAAACTCAGAATAATAGGAGAGAACGTATAGTGACAAACCTGCAAAATCAAAAACAAGTGTATATCATCCATGGCTATACTGCTTCACCATCCGATCATTGGTTTCCTTGGCTACAAGACAAGCTACAGGAAGATGGCGTTTCTGTAGCTATATTGGATATGCCCAACTCGCAAGCTCCCCGGCTTCATGAGTGGACCCAACATTTATTATCAAGTATTGAGGTTCTACATAAAGATACCTATTTTGTTGGCCATAGCTTGGGGTGTGTTTCCATATTAAGATATTTACAGCAAGTAAGTATCTCAGAGCCACTCGGTGGTCTTGTCTTCGTCTCCGGTTTTACCGATCCAGTGCCAACCCTGCCGTCATTAGATGAGTTTACAAGGGAACAGTTGGATTATAAGCAAATCATGGATTCGGCAAAGATGCGTACAGTTATTGCTGCAAAGGATGACACGATTGTCCCCTTTGTATTAAGTAAGAAACTAGCGCAAGATATCCAAGCTGATTTTCACGAGGTAGAACACGGAGGCCACTTTTTAGAGCGCGACGGTTTTACTTCCTTACCCATTGCATATCAAGTTTTAATGGATATGATCAAGAATTGAACCGATGCTTTACTCTAACGCAAAATACCCCATCGCTTATATTAAGCAATGGGGTATGCTCTTTTTTAACGGTCCCGATTAACCATATAATTCATTAAATGCTTCAAAAAAGCGGTGTTGCGGGGTACCTCTTTCAACGCTTCCATAGCAAGACAATAGTGTTCCCACATCTCTTTGCTGGCACCTTCCTGACCCAGGATGGACACGAAATTCGAATTATTATTTTCAGAATCCTTGCCAACAGGTTTCCCAAGTAAGAGCAGATCTCCCTCCACATCAAGCAAATCATCTTTAATCTGAAAGGCAATCCCCGCATGGTAAGCGAATTTCTTCAAAGCAGCAATTTCCGGCTCCTTGACCTGTGCGAGCATGGCAGGCATAACCAGACAAGCCTCAAATGCTACTCCTGTTTTATAAAAGCACACCATATTTAGCTGCTTCAATGTCAATGCCTTTCCTTTTGAATCCAGATCCATCGCCTGCCCCATACACATATCTTCTGCCTTTTGAGCCGAGTATTGTATCAAGGCAAGTACAGTCTCAGCATTGAATTGGTCAAGTGACGATTGTTCTCCAATTGCTTTCTGGATCAGATACAGACCGGTTAATTCCGCCGTAGCGCTATTGTGCACCTGATGTAAAGTCAGACGTCCTCTGCGGGTGGATGCATTATCTTGGGTTGGCAGATCATCAAAGATCAGGGATGCGGTATGCATATACTCCAATGATCTCAGCAGTGGCACGATTGCTGATGGGTCCAGTCCATATTCGTTTACGCCCATCACCCAAGTTAATATAGGCCGTATGCGTTTCCCATCCCCTTTGAGTCTGTAATTTGCAGCATCGATAAGCTGTTTTTTCATCGCCGGAATCCCTAGCGGTTTGGGAATTTTCAATTGGTTGTTAATCTGATGGCGAGCTGTTTTGAGTGTATTAAAAAAATCTTCCTTTTCTCTCGAATCGTTTTTCAGATAGGTAATCATCTGGTCCCGAAGCAGCTTATCGAAGAAATCAACATCATCCGCTTTTTGCACCATCTGCTGGATGAGACGATTGAATTCCGGATTTCCGGATGCAAAGATCTCCATGATCTCGTTATACTTTCCAGTACCTACACGTTCTTTGTAACGTTTGAGTCCATTCATTGCACGATCCAATATCACCTCACGGGCCATAGCATCGGAATCATACACGTTGTGGATCAAATAGGAAATGACCACCCAGTATAATTCAAAGGGGTTGATAAGATCCGAACGCTTGTCATGATATTTTAAATAGTAGGTGTAGGGTGTTACCGCACCCTCTCTCATATCGTCAACCATATCCGCAAAATCATCAGCTAACTGGTTATAGATACCATAAAAGAATGTTCGTTGCTCAAAGCCCTCATTCTCTGGAGCACCAATCACAGAACGAGCAATCAATCGGGAAGAAGAAGATTTTAAAATGACAGGTATATAAAGCTCTTCATTGGTGTAATCAGCTCGTGTCAGGACCTTCACGCGGTCGATATCCTGAGAATGAAAAAAGACATAGGACTGCTCGAAAAATGTTTGCTGTGTGTCCGGCCGCTGATGTTCCCTAATATACTCAAAAGCATCCGAGAGCTCCGAATGTATGTATTGAATTAACTTCATATTATTTCCGGTCCAATCGCCCAACTCAGGCACTGATCCCGTGAGAAGAGCGGCACGTATCATGCGGGAGTATTGTTCTTTCTCTTGAGCGGTCAATACCTGGGAATCGAGAAGATCGTCAATGAAAGGGTAAGTTAGACCATAGGAATAACCAAGCCTGATGGCTTCATCCAGTCTGCGAGTACGTTCCGCAGTTGATACTTTATCGTCCATTTCTTCCATCACATGCAGAATAACCCCAATTATGATCTTAATCAGTTTGCGCTGGGCTTGCTCTGCATCCATTTCCTTTGGAATATGGGAGGATACGGATCTAAGTTTGTTGATTACCCAGATCGTGGCGGTTTCTATGCCTTCCTTCTGGGCCCACCGATACAACCCGGCCAAATTCATAAATGCTGGCTGGTCTCCCCCGTTTTCAGTGGTGGATTGAATCAAGTGTTTTTTTATGTCAACAATGGCATGCTGAATCCGGAGTTGTGTTTCAGGAGAATTCAGAGCTTTGCCTAAATCCCTCATATAAATATAGGAGACGCTTCGATCCAGGTAAGCATCCAATTTGCCTGTATAATTCAGCCATTGAATGTATCTGTGATAATCCCGAGTATCAGGTTTTCTCCGGGTCCGCGAAAAAAAAGATAACCATGAAGAATGATGAATATGATTCATTTTCCACATTTGAATATCCTCTGTCAGGGTAGTCACATAAGTCTTGTCTCTGACCTGTGTATAAAGTGATGCAAAATACTGAGCGGCCTTCTGCTCAGCTTGCTGATATCCTTTATCGGCATGATTAATAAATTTCTCATTCATACAATGCATTACCTCAACTTCTATTTTTGTTAAACATGGTTGCATGTCTTCCCTGACGGGAACGGATTCGGATCATGTTTTTATCTTTATACGGGAAAGAATCAATGAGGTTACGAAATTATCATACTGCTTGACAAAATGCTCTCCTTGGTTTAATCAAGCCGATGTAAAAAGCCCCGGCGCTTTGCACCGGAGCTGGTCACCATATGCTCCCTTCTTCGTAGGCGTTTCAATCACTTTTGCATCCACCAGTTCAGCAACTGTTAAAGTTTGTATGATCATTCCCCTTTCAGTATTCCAATGCCCACTTTCAACCCGCGAACTGATTTTTGAAAACCTGCGTTTGATCTAAAATCACCCACTGATTCAGCTCGTCGTATCCTTTTACAATTGCTGTGATCTGATGCTTCGGATACATCCACTCAGACGGCGTCTTTTTCAAGAATGTATCCTCCCTTTTGCCGGAGACAAAGGTGTCCCGCAGCCTATCATTTCATCAGCCTTCAGCTTATGAATTTGCTATTATAACAAATATAGACGCCCATTAGAATTGAACGTCCTTGTATATCCTTCATTTCCTCAACTGCTTGTTTCGGATATTTTGCGGGGTGGCGCCATACGCCATTTTGAACTTTTTATAGAAAAAGCTCATGCTGTTATATCCAACTTGTTTAAATATCATTTCGAACGGAAGATTGGTATTCACAACCAGAGAATAGGCTGCATTGAGCTTAATGTTGGCAATAAGCTGAGTGTAAGTAAGACCGGTTATTTTTTTTAACTTATTACTTAAATACGTACTATTGTAATTAAAATGATGAGATAGCTGCTGCAGACTTAAATGCTGATAATGCTCTTCCATGTAATTCAGAATAGATGTAATATTATTTTCCTGCTGGTTTAAGTGAATATTATGCTCGCTTTCCAATACACGGACCAACTCTCCAAAAACAATTGGCAAATAAGCCTTGACCAATTCTATCGAATCCTCTTGCCTGGAGAAATATTCGATTAAGATTCTGCGCAGTATATATTGAAGGTTTTCATTATGCTGCGACTCAAAAATGATAAAGTGATTATGGTGCTGATGCTGGAGGACAGAGTTAGCGAGAAATTCGCCAATCAGACTTTTTTTCTTGGATAACCGTTGTAGAAACAGGGATGAAATCGTTTCTCTTTGCAGCAAAATACTTTTTAACAAATCAACGTTCGCATACTATATGATTAAAATTGTTTGTTGTTCGAAAATCTTCCATGGTCGTAACTCTCTTTATGATTTTTATTTTGCAGACACTCCCTATGGTCAGGATTGCCTGATCAATTTAGTAGAGTATGCCATTACGGAGTACGGAGAGTCTCTGAAGCCCATACTAGATACACTCGTTCATTGGGGAAAAATCACATTGAATATATGAACAGTCAAGAAAAGGAATTTGTTGACATGAGTGAGCCGTTACTCCCTGCAGCGCATGATAACAGAATTCACGGTAATCTATTAAAGTAAAAATAGCTGGAACTCTTAAAGAGGATTCGGCTTTTTTGCATCTGTTAGTATGGTTGATAGGCTGAGGTCTTTGATCTCATATACGTATGTCCGTAAGAATGATATTGATTCTAGTCCGTTCCATCCACCCCAAGGCTTCACTGCCTGAACGAACTTTACAGCATCGAGCTTGTCTGGCATAAAGTTTGTAATAATTTCTTCATCGTCAAAGATCAATATTCGGTACATTGCCGGTTCTACTTGAGTTTAGTTTAATTTTGACCTTCAAACAGTTAAGGCTGCTTCACGAAAGAAATAAGCCGCTGTGTTTCCCTTACGTCAATCCTATTAGACGATCATACTGTTCGGTTTATAGAAAAAAACACCATGTCCTTGGCGTCAGATTATCGAGAAACCCTGTCTTTGGAGACATGGGTTTCCTTTTCTTTACATAATAATAGGTCTAGTTTCTGGGAAATACGGGTGTTACCCCTGTTTCTGCAGTGACCAGTACCTTATGATGTGAAAAAAGAAACCCACGCCTAATCCGCCCTCTGCAGATTGAATCAGCGGGAATCCCATCCCGAATATTTGATTCAGATCCCGAATGTTGACCCCCATTTTCTCGAAAATGGCCGATCCCACCGCATCAGCCGAAGCCGCACTAATTCTAAATTTTGATGACTTTGTCTCAAGACTGCCGAATTGGCTACAGCATTTCTCTGCAAGGTATTCTTAATGCTTAGGACTGATAAATTGCGTGAGATTATCATATAACCTGAGCCTCTACGACTATGGATTCAAACTTCATAGTCAGGGCACAAGCGGCCTTCACTTACTTTTTGGAGTACATACAGATTCATAAAATAGGACATAGTAATTAGAGGCAGTAAGCAGAAATTTGATGTTTCTGACAGTCCAAATCTAAGAAAGGAGGGAATGCTACTCATGGTTAAAACTTTAGAAAAACCGCCATTGCATAGAGTAACTTCACTCCACACACCCATTGACCCGCGTAGTGATTACACCTGCTTGGCTTCCTGCCCGCATTGTAGTTCTTACTGCAATTTAAACAGTAACCATTGGAGCAAACACAAATGCGCTGGTAATGGGCATGAATGGTAATTACACATCAGCACTATTTAGGAGGGGACTTGAACATGGATACATCTCATTTGAATAAGAAAGAAGTTGATTATTTGAATCAACTTGGCGGATTTTACGGCAACATCTCACAAAATATCCATGCAGCATCAGACCTTAATACGTTGGTTCAGTATCTCAATCAGCAGATCAGTACACTGCAGAACCAGTACCTTCCGCTGGCATCCTCAACTACATGACGAACCTGAACGCTTCACAAAGGCCGCAATAAAAGACTTGGAGGGAGCAGTAGAAGTATATAAAAAAATGGGTTCAGATAAGCAGAACTTTCAACAGCAATCCATGAAACAGAAACAGCAGTTAAGCAACGAGATATCCCATATGGTGCAGGATTTTATCAGCAAAACCACCACGAGATAGAAAATAGCATCACCTTGCCTGTATGTTCAACCGAGACAAACAATAATCTTCTAAACTGGTTTCGATACCAAAAAGAAACCCGTATCTCAAAAAGAAGAGCGCGCAAACCGCAATAGCGAAACCCATGAAGCTCTTTTGCATCCGCGAAGCTTCGTTCAATCTTCTCTTTTCTCTTGTGGTACAGCTGTTTACCGGATGGGCTCAACCGGTTGCTCCGTACCCACTCTTCGCTGTCTTCCCAGACATGCCGAGGCACCACTTTACGGTGGCTTCGAGACGGGGTACACTGGCCTAGCCGTGGGCAATGCTGGCACTGAGCTGGGTCAGAGGCATACTGCCGGTATCCCTTACGGTCCGTCGTTCGGTAAGGCAGTTCTTGTTTGGCCGGGAATCTATACACATTGCGTTTGGCATCGTATTCAAACTTCCATTTCGGAAACAGTCCTTGTCTGGGATGGAATCTTCGGTGAGCAATATCAACTCATATGATGAGGGTTTTGTGATTTTAGGTGTAAGCTCATTGATCTTTACCCTTCTTATGGATGCTTTGCTAGAATACATCCTTAAGTCTGAGACCATTTCTGTTTTAAAATCATTTAACGGCAATAACGTTATTGTAGGTTTGAAATATACTCATGCTGATAAATATAGTTTATTAAAATTAGACCTTGATAACGAAGCACTAAATAAAATAAGAATAATAAATAAAAAATAAATATGTAGTATATTGGGCATGAGGTTACTAAGGACGGCATATGCCGTCCAAAGCCACCGTATTATCCCCTTGTTCTTCTTTTAACTATAGGGACTCTTGCGATTTCTCACACCAAACTTCTTTTATCTTATAACATGAGTTTTCCTCCTATGTTTTAAAATGGCTTAAAAATTCAATACAGCTTTCAGATGTGCTTCGAGTTCAGATACAAACTTATCGATCTTCGGATTTTTAATGACATCGTAGCAAGCAAAACTCTTTAAAGGCTGCATGCCGAGAAATTCCTGTATACGATGTAAATGACTGAGTGCTCCTTCTAAACCATCCCCTTTAAAAAACTGCGTCGGATCGTTAAATGATTTTTCTGGAGCATTCCAGGTCGTAGAAAACATATAGCTTTTGCTGGTTAATAATCCGCCTCTCCCATATTGCTCAGCGCCTTTGAAAAATAAGCCGTATGCATATACTTCATCCATGTATGTTTTTAATAATCCAGGAACACTGAACCAATAGATGGGGGTTTGGTAAATGACAACATCAGCCCAAATAAACTTCTGTTGTTCTGCTTCAATGTTATATCCGTTTTGAATCATTGTTGTTTTTACGTTGTTCTTTTCTTTGAGCAAACTCACCATGCTATCTACTAATGTTTGGTTCAACTTTCCCTCTGACGAACCATATTTTTGGTGACCATTTATGATAAGTAAATTTTTCATTTTCTACCATCCCTTTCGAATGCCAACGTTTAATTTTCCGGTACGACACCGAGTTGTTGCATTAAAGTCAAATTATCTTCCAAGTGCCAATCTTCAACGATTTTCCCATCCTTGATGCGTAAAATATCGATCGCCATGAAGTGAATGGGAGCCCCTGTCGGTGCTTTCCCCAAGAACTCTCCTTTATGCGTTCCGGTGAATGATAGACGAGCGGTTACCTTGTCTCCAACGACCAATAAATCTTCAATTTTACACTGCAAGTCGGGAACTGCTTTTCGAAAGTTGCGGGAGGCAAATGTCAAGCCCTCAGGCCCTTGAGGCCGTCCCTTTGGCAACGTGTTATCGATAAAGCTTGGTACAACAGTTTGCCCAATGAGATCCTCATTACCCGTGTTCCAGAATGCATAGAAGCGCTGAGCCGCTTGTACCATAGCTGTAGCTTCCTCGGAGTTCAATGAAGAATCAATTGTCATCGAACTTGGTTGAGGAAGATCTTTCAACAGTTGAATGTCTTTTTTAGCGGGCGATTCGGTTGCTTGTTTTTCATAAACAGCTGCCTCCGAGTTAGTGCCGCACGCAGACGTTAACACCATTGTGCCGAAAATGACAACACTGACAGCTATCGAGCTCATTATTTTTTTGTGTGCAAACATGATTATCCTCCTACTACGACTTAATAGATAAACTCCGAGAATGTTCGGCAGATTCTGAAGATGCAGCCTCTCTCTGATCTAGCGACCAACTGATCAAGGTAACCACGAGTCCGGCAGCGGTAACGATTGCAGCTATCCAAGGTAATGAACCAAGCCCTGGGCCGCTATCGATCACCCAACCGCCCAGATATGCTCCTCCAGCATTGGCCAGATTAAAGGAACTGATGTTCAAAGCAGAAGCGATATTCGGAGATCCTTTTGCTTTCGCTAATACCCGCATTTGCAAAGCAGGAACGATCGTGAAGGATGCAAAACCCCAGACAAACACAGTAACCAAGGCGGCGATTTTAAAGTAGCTGGTCAGTGTAAAGATAGCCAAAACAGCAGTCAAGAGTGTGAGCATCCCGACAAGGGACGGCATCAGCTTCCAATCGGATAATTTGCCTCCGATGGCATTTCCGATTGTCATCCCGATACCGAACAAAAGCAGAATCGGAGTGACCGCGCCGACGCTGAATCCAGTGATATCCGTCAATATAGGGGCGATGTACGTAAAGGCCGTGAACACCCCGCCAAACCCTAGCACTGTCATTAATAAAGCCAGTACTACCTGTTTGCTTCGAAGAACACGCATTTCGTGACGAAAATCCGAAGTGGGTTCTTTTTGGATGCGTGGAACGAGGAAGGCAATCCCGATGAGAGATAGAATGCCGAGAGCCGTTACGATCCAAAAAGTAGAACGCCATCCCCACATTTGTCCGATGAACGTGCCGATTGGGACACCGAGAATATTGGCAAGTGTAAGCCCGGTAAACATCAAAGCAATAGCGCTCGCTTGTTTTTCGCGAGAAACGAGGCGTGTCGCCACGATGGAGCCGACCCCGAAGAATGTGCCATGTGCGAAGGAAGCAAGGATGCGTGCGATCATCAGAATAGCATAAGCTAGGGCGACCGCCGCAAGCAGATTCCCTGCTACGAAGATGAGCATCAACCCGAACAGCAGCGACTTACGCGACAAACGGCTGGTGCATGCGGTGATCAACGGACCGCCTATTGCGACACCTAGCGCATATCCGGTAACGAGTAATCCGGCTGCGCTCAAGGTGACATGCAGATCATTTGCTACATCCGGCAGAATGCCCATAATGACGAACTCCGTTGTACCGATAGCAAACGCGCTGATCAAGAGAGCAATCAGTGCTGGGGGAAGCTTGTTCCGTTGATTTTCTGTAGATATTGTAATCACCTCCCTCATTAAGAATAGATTTATCAGCTCACATTGATATTATATATATAGTAAATTCATTTATGGAAGTAGTGATATTTAATTCATATAGTTCCCCAAAATATATCATTGTGATATAATAAGCTAAATCAGATGAAAAATTTTTTTGGAGGATTTTTCGATGAGCGTTCTCGAACCAATTGAACTGACTAAAGGAACACCGGGCGAGCCTTGCCCCATTGCTAAAACGCTTGACGTGATAGGGACAAAGTGGACTTTTTTAATTATTCGGGACCTGCTTATTGAAGGGACGCTACGATTCAGCGACCTACTGAAATCCATGGATGGGATAAGTCCGAAAACACTCTCACTCAGACTTAAGGAATTAGAGGTTCATGGCGTATTGGAACGGAAGGTGTTTCCGGAAGTTCCACCGCGCGTGGAATATACGTTAACGGAAAAAGGAAAACGATTGGAAGGTATTTTTATCGAATTAAAGAGATTTGGGTTAAATTTATAAAGAATTACTAGTAATGATTTCTGAAACTTAGTTGATCCGAAATCAGTTAGTTCAGCAAGGGCGAAAACGGTTCGATGAGCAGTTTGTGTAATGACCTACTGAGGACTGATGTAGTTCGACTTTACGTTACCGTTCAAGAGTGATGGACCATCGGAAGAAATGGATATGGAAAACGGGAAACGATTGAGTAACAGAAAAGCAGCGTAAGACTGTTTCGTTTCAGTCTTACGCTGCTTTTTTGTCGATGCTCCACCAAAAATACATTGAATACATGTAAATAATGTGTAAGACAATACATTTTTTCAGGGTGATGTCGCCGACTGATGCGTAAATCTAGTCGATATTATCTTTAGGTAGAAGTCCTCTCACGAATCGTTTTCGGAGGAACTGTTGTACTTCGATTATCCTTCTCATAAAAAAAGAAGAAAGAAAACCATCATTTCCCGAGGTTTTCTTTCCCCTTTTACGGTTTAAAGCTTTTTCAGTAGCTTATACAATGACTCTAATTAATCAAACCTTAAATTTCCATCAGTTATTATAAATCCAAATGTTTTACTTAAGGCTTGTAACTCACTCTCATTAACTTCCATTATTTCGATTATCTTATTGTTATCGTCTCTAATCACTTTGAAATCACCAATTTTACCCAGGTTTTATTTTCCATTCTTCGACTTCTCTCGGGTCCACTCCGCACATCTGGCAGATCAATAAGCTTAATATTACATTCGGCGTTTTTAAACCGTATTCCACATTCTGGTAATGCCGTAATGTGCATTTCATATGTTCATTGATTTTTAAGACAAGGGATTCCAGGATATCGTCTTCCCCCAAAGGAGCAATGCTGTGGGGCACATCCTTATCCAGCACACACACTTGGCCTTCACAAAGCTGAATTTCTTTGCCTGCTATGATTTGATTGCACTTACCTGAATAAACATAGTTTAATTCAATAAATTCATGCATGTGCTCCAGCATCGGAGCAAATCTATTGTGCTTGCTAATATAAATATCATGTTCGCCGAAGAAGAACAAAGCGGGCATTCGATACATATTCTGATTCACATCATAGTATCGTTCGTCCTCCGATTCTTCGGAGAGATCATTAATCACCTGATTGTTTTGTTGCTGTAACCGTTCAATTTCCGTTTTGGTTCTCAGCAACTGATCCAACTCATGAAGGTTCATAAACACTGCCCCTCCTTAACTGTGAACTGCCGCCTGGTTTTGCTCCCCTTTCCTCTAATAGCGATTCCCAGACAGATGAGTGCAGCAATCGTAAACACTATCGCAGAAACGAGAAAGGAAAATGAGGCGGTTTCATTTGCAAACAACATGCCAACTAACTTGATGACATAAGGAGAAGCAAACGCTCCCAAATTGGAGCCTACCATCGCAATCGAAATAGATATCGTCTCACTGCCTTTAGGTACGATTTTAGTTAATATGGTAAAAATATAGGGAATAAACAGTGCAAAGCTAAAGCCAATGATAAGCATGGCAACAGTAACCATAGTCACATTCTGAGCAAACCACAGCAGTACAAAACCTGTTGCTGTTAACAGACTGGAGATAAAGGGAGCATAGTTTCTAAACCATTTATATATTTTACCAAACAAGAAGCCTGCAATCATGGTTGACAAGGAGAACAGCGTTAACGCGGTTCCTAAAAAACCGGGATTAGGCATATTCCTTTCCGCAATCATAATGCCTGTTTTGGTATACACAATCATGATAAAGGTCATAAACAGGAAAAGTGCAGCTGCTAATCCAAGTACAGGTAGAGATACCCCGCCGCTCTTGTGGCCCGTTCCTGTCGAACGCTCCACTGTAGGCTCCCCACGCTCTGGCTCGGGAATGATGAGAAAGAATAACAGTACGATAGGAATGGTGATTGCATAGCATAAAAAGGCAAACTGCCAGTTGATCAAAGCAAGCTGTCCTGCCACAAAGGTAGCCAGGCTGCTTCCGAGCCCTTGAACGGCGCTTTGAAAGCCTACTAATTGGGCACGTTCGTCCCCTTCAAAAAAATCACTAATATACCGCCAATGACCACGAGCAAAAGTCCCAGCAGGACTGTATTCTTTTTGCCCAATCGGGAAGAGATCGGACCACTCAACAGCACAAACAGCATCATCGAGAAGGATGGAATCGTAACTACGCTTTCAATCAGCGAGCTGGAAACTCCTGATAATTGATTTAGCATCATCGGTATGATCGCTGAAATGGCACTCGCTGATGTCAGGACCAAGGAAATGGACAGCAGCGCCGCTTTAAACAAACCTTTGTTTTTTATATTCTTCAAGTTTCTCACCTCTAGTCTATGTTATTTAGCCTCTGGTTGCATGTGCAGGAACCTGGACAGCCTGGTAGTATCTGTATTGGAAGGCGTACTGCCCTGAACCGACCGTAAACGTCATCTCATGCTCTCCGTTCTTTTGGAAAATCTCCTGTTCCCCGGCAATCCCCATTCTCCCAGCCAGCTCCTGTGGTATATAAACTGGCGGATTCTGAATCGACGGATATTGCATAGCAATGGTCTTCTGTAATGCATCCGGCTCCATAACTCCCGGAAGTGTAATTTCAGCGGTCGTATTATGCGGGACGTGAACCGTCATCTGCATTTCTTCATTCACGATTTCCCAATGGACTTCAAGCGCACCATATGGCGTCTCCAGTTTCCCGTGGGCGGAAGTAAGGTTGGCAGGCGGTTTGGGAGCTAGTCGTGATTTTTTATAACCCGCTTCAAGCAGGTTGATTCCGGCAATATTTTGGTACATAAAGTCTCCAACCGAACCGTAGGAATAGTGATTGAACGAATTCATATCCGTACTCCAGAACGAGCCGTCCACTTTGATGCTGTCCCAATGCTCCCACATGGTCGTCGCCCCCCGTTCAACCTGATAGAGCCATGAAGGATAATCATTTTGAAATAAAATCTTGTAAGCTACATCCGTATAGCCATTGTTGGATAAAACCAGACATAGGTAGGGTGTGCCCACAAAGCCGGTGTCCAGATGCATATCTTTTTTTTCTAAGAGCCGCACAAGCTCCTGAATCACTTGCTTTTTATATTTTTCCGGCACCAATCCGAAGTGCAAAGCCACAACCTGTGCAGTCTGGGTATTGGAGGTCAGTTGGCCAGCGTCATCGAAATAACGGTCCGCAAAAGCAGTTTTAATCCCCTCATGCAAGCTTCTATATGTGCTGTAATCGGTATAACGATTAAGCAGTTTGGCCGTCTGCGCCAAAATATGGGTCGAATACGCAAAGTATGCAGTCGCTACCAGCGTTCCATCTGTGGCCCCAAAATAGCTTCCTTCCTCGCTATCCAGCGCCAGCCAGTCTCCAAGCTGCAAGTCGGTATCCCAAAGATGTTCTTCGTTCCCCTGGGCGCGGATGTAGTCCACCCATGCTTTCATACTGTCATACTGCTGAGCTAAAATTTGCTTATCCCCATAGCATTGATATAGGGTCCACGGACATATAACCGCCGCGTCTCCCCATGCGCCGTTGTTTTGTCCATGTTGTCGGCAAAGGTTCCTTTAAGAACATCCGGCACTACAAAAGGCACCGCCCCATTCTCCAGCTGGTTGTAAGCCAAATCCTTTAGCCACTTTCGGAAGAATGAAGCCGCATTCATATTAAAGCTGGCCGTTCTGGCAAAAATCTGTGCATCACCGGTCCAGCCTAATCGCTCATCACGCTGTGGGCAATCGGTTGGCACATCCAGGAAGTTCCCCTTTTGCCCCCACACAATATTGTGCTGTAGTTGATTGAGTTTCGGGTCGGATGTCTCAAACCATCCAATCGTCTCCATGTCCGAATGCAAAACAACTCCCGTAAAATCTTCAATTGTAACGCCATCCGGGAAACCCTCAAGCTTCACATATTGAAAGCCTTGAAAAGTGAAATGTGGCCGAAATATCTCCGTCCCCTTCCCGCTGCAAATATACGTAATCTGCTGCGCTGCATCGCGAATATTATCCCTGTAAAAGTTCCCTTGCTGATCCAGCACTTCACCATGCACCAGCTTCAAAACTGTACCTGCGGGAGCTTCAACTTTAAATTCCAGCCAGCCTACCATATTTTGACCCAAGTCAAGCACCAGCTCGCCTTTGGGGGTCCGAATGAGTTCAACAGGCTTCAATCGGTTCATCACACGGACAGGCTCGTTTTCCTGAGCAACCAGATGACTGAATGGGAACGGGACGACCTGCATCTTTTTCCGTTCGGTTAAAGAGCTATGTTTGGCTGTCCCCTGTTCAAGTCGGGCATCATAGATTTCGCCGTTATAAATATCCGACATTAAAATGGCACAGCTCGTTTCCTCTCAGGAAGAATCAGAGCATATGAGCTCAGAACGGCCATCTTCATAGCTAATCTTCATTTGCAGCAGCAATGCATTCGTGTTCCCGTAGGTGTCCTTGCGCTTCTGCCAGCCCAGATAACCGCTATACCAGCCTTCACCCACCGTTGCTGTGATTTGATTATGTTGTTCTCGAATGGCAGCAGTCACGTCATAAGCCTGCACCTGGACACGATCGTTATAATCCGTCCATCCCGGGGTAAAGTAAGCATCGCCCACTCTTTGTCCATTTAGCTCCAGTTCATACAGACCAAGGCTTGTAGCATAAATGACTGCTTTTATCACTGTTCCCTCAACGGAAAAGCACTTGGAAGCGGCAAAAGGAGCCCTTGTTTGAAGCTGTTTATTTATGCTCCGCTCTTTCACAGTGATCCATTGTGCCTTCCAGTCCTGCTCATGGATCAGCCCCATCTCCCAAAAACCGGACTCACTCCATTCCGATTCTTCTGGTTCCGTGTCACCCGCTCCCTGAGCCCATACTTTTACCCGATAATAATATCGTTGTCCTGATTCCAGCGGAGGACCTTCATATGGAAACAAAATGGATTGATCCGAATAGGCAAAATGATTCCAGATCAGCGGTTCAAATGTGGGATGAACAGATACCTGCAATTGGAACCGTTTTTGGGAAACATATATTTTGTCAGATTCAATCTGCCAACTTAACCGCGGCTTTAGACAACCTAGTCCAATCGGATTATTTAAATGTTCGCATCTAAGCGCTTTCACTTTTAGCATTCTTATGTCCTCCCTGAGGTCTTCTTTTGTGTTCCTATACTCAAATTAAAACGCTTCCATTGATTGTGCGCAATGTTGTATCCCTGCATGTTATATGCTTGATTTACAGGTGTTGAAATTACAAACCTGATATCAAATCTTAAAATGGGTCTATTAGAAAAATATGTACGTTTGCAGAGCAGCTTCACACATAAAAAAGCCTGAATCCGTTTGGGACGGACTCAAGCTTGATTTTTACTAGGGTCTGTACGCAAACTGTACAACTCGTAAAAATCTAGTAGAATAAGGAATATGAGACGAAGATATGAGTTAACGGATGAAGAATGGAATATCCTTGAACCCCTGCTGCCCCCGATCCGAAAAAAACAAGGAGGACGTCCGCCC
>NZ_ASSB01000133.1:0-15796 GCF_000520755.1 Paenibacillus sp. 1-18 | reverse complement strand
TTATCCGCTGGTACGGCTGGCAAGCCGCTTTTCCCCGGTAAATTCCTTGATTGCAGGCAATCTATGCATTGCGGTTAGCTTGCTCCTGTTCAGTGTGCTACACTCAGGCTGGCTGTTTATACTGGATATGGTGCTGTTTACAATAGGTGAAGTGTTATTGTTTACGATGCTGGATGTGTTGATAGATCAGATTTCAGATGCTCAATATAAAGGGACCTACTTTGGTACGATTGGCTTTAATAATCTGGGTAGTGTGCTAGCTCCTTTGTTTGGCGGCTGGTTGCTGGATAGCTATGGTCAAACGGCACCGCTCGCCGTTTTTGTTCCGATTACGCTGTCGGTCGTATTGGGCATTCCGTTTTTACTGGTAGCTCGCAATCGTTTGGCTCAGCGTACAGTCCGGATTGCGGCCGAGACTGGAGAGCCCGCAACAACTGTCATCTTAAAATAAGGAGCTGAATGCAGGATGAAGCCGGAAGAGGATACGCAGCGAATTATACACATGATGAATGATCCGCAGGTTCTTGAAGACTTGCGCTGCGTACGGGCTTTGGGGCTGCCTCAAGGCTGTATTGCCGCAGGCTATGTACGCAATCGGGTATGGGATAAACTGCATGGTTATACAACCGCTACACCTCTCAATGATATAGATGTTATTTATTTTGATCCGAAAAATACGCTGGAGGAAAGAGATGAGCATCTGGAGTTGTCCTTGAATCGTAAGCAGGCTGGACGTAACTGGTCTGTCAAAAATCAGGCGCGGATGCATATCCGCAACGGGGAAGTCCCGTATTCCTCGATAGAGGATGCCATGAGTCGCTGGCCAGAGACGGCTACGGCCGTAGCCATTAGATTAAATGATGAGAATCAAATGGAGGTCATTTGCCCGCATGGATTAAACGATCTCCTGGATATGCGGGTACGTCAAAGTCCATTGTTCCGTCACACGACGGCTTTTCGTCAGCGTGTATTTGAGAAGCAGTGGCTGGATAACTGGCCGTTGCTCATTGTGGAGAATTAAATACTATAAGTCAGCAGGATAGATGCCCTGATACAAGGCTTAGCCCAAATGTGCCAAAGGATTCAGGATATAAGGAGAGACGACTAACGATGTTTAAAAATATGAAAAACGATTTGGATCAAGCGGAGGTTCTGGAGTTGCTAACCTATGCAGTGCTGGATCGTCCTGAACAAGGAGAGAAAGCTTTACGTTTCTACCAAACCTCGGATGAATGGAAGCTGTTCGGTGTGGAAGATGAAGGACTTATCGTAGGTGTCATCGGTTTTGAGGAGCGAGAGGATGGAACGATCGTGCTTCATCACCTGGCTGTATTGCCTGAAAATCGTCATAGAGGCTACGGCAGAGGTATGCTGCTTACGCTTATTAAGGAGCGTAGCCCGAAACGACTCACGGTAGAAACAGATGCGGAAGGAGCGGATTTCTTTCGTAATGTGGGATTCGCTGTGTACGGATCGGAGGATTTGCCAGGTGGTGGGCAATTCCATTGTGTATATGAAATAGACGAAGAATAAGCGAATCTCCGGGTCGCACGTCCCTTTTTCCACATAAGATAGATTATGTCGGAGGGAGGTGGGTTTCATTGGCGTACCACTACACAGCAATTGGGGATTCTTTAACGACAGGTGCAGGCACGCTGCTGAGCGGCGGATTTGTACCTATCTATCGACGAATGGCGGAAAGACATCTCCACACGCCAGTCAGCTACGAGAATTTGGGAATCAACGGACTGACTTCACAGGAACTGCTTTCGTTGATCCGCAACAATCCGCTTTTTCGGTCGGCGCTCAGCCGAGCTGAACTCATAACAGTGTCGATCGGTGGAAATGATTTGCGTCCATATATCAGCGCTCTTGCTGGAGGTCCCGGCTCGTCGGGTGCTTCCATACCGCAAGCCCTGAACCACACCAAAGAGCATGTACGCCAAATTGTACATGCCCTGTATCAGATAAAGTCCGGTCAGCGTGAGCCATTTATCATACGAATGGTAGGATTGTATAATCCTTTTCCAGGAGTCAGGGAAGCGGGGGTATATGTGCGCCAGTACAACTCGTTTCTCTATACGTTGGGCGGACCTAATTACCGGGTGGCGAATATTTATCCTGTGTTTGAGGGCAATGAACGGGCTCTGCTTTCGCTAGATCGGATACATCCGAACAGTCGTGGTTATCGCGTGATTGCGGAAGAGCTGAATCGGCTTGGTTATGCGCCATTACGATGAGCGTGGGAGGAAGCTTTTGATCGTACAATATGCATATTAAAAAAAGAGGTTCATGAGGGCAGCAGATCTGACTATCATGAACCTCTTTTTATGCATTTCGGCGTGCTAAACCTCCAATATAGCTTTCAGCTTGGTACAATCTTCCAGCAATTCAGGCAGCTGCCCCAAAAATAGAAGGAGGGCTTTCACGTGAGCTATTTCCACGTTTTGTTTTGAGAGTTCACCCTGTAATCTGCTTAGGATTTGCACATATTCATTCCGGGTAGCTTCATTTAATTTAGTTTGTTTCAGAACTGTATCCATACGCTGCAGCGCATAGGAGATTTGTTTTCCCTTGGTCCAGATTTGATCAGAATCTTCATGGAATATGGAATCACGGCCCCACATGATTTGATGTTGAACATCAGGGCTCAACATTCCTTGTGCCAGCATATCCGTAATGCTGACGATAAATTCAGCCAGTGTTTGATGCTCCGTCGAGGACAGTTCTGAATCGCTCATTCGGAAGGAATTAATAATGATACTTTTGATGACAAAATTGATATCGTGCGCATAGTCACGTATAGATTGTCCATAAGCATCAATTAAGAAATCAACCATCACGTTAGACAAATAATGTTCAACACGATCAATGGCTTGTGCGATTTTTTCTTCCTTAGAACCGATTAAAGGGACGGAGTATACAAGCAAATGAACTTTATTCTTATAAATCCGGCCCAGCGCAATCAAATACAGTTGTCTCAACTTTTCACGGGAAGGTAGCTGGTGCTTCAAATAAAGTTCTTTAATATCTGCATCAAGAAGTTTTTCAATCAGGACGATTGTCCCCAGCAGCAACTCTTCTTTACTTTGAAAGTATTTATAAAAGGAAGCCTTGACCATCCCGCTTTCGCGGGCAATTTCATCCACCGAGGTGGCATCGTACCCTTTTTCAGAAAACAGGGAAAGGGCGGCATAGATAATATCTTCACTCGTTATTTTTTTCATTGTACCCCCAATTTTTTGCTCTGTCTTTTTAATTTCCAGCGGGCAATAACCATGTACAGGGACGGAACCACAAACATCGTAAGAATGGTCGAGTACATCAATCCAAACATAATGGTGTACGCCAGAGGTCTAAACATATGTTCCCCAATCAGTGCAATTGGAAGCAGACCGACAATGGCTGTCACCGAAGTAAGCAGGATCGGACGAAAACGTGCCTTGGTCGCTGCAATTACCGCTTCTTTCAGTTCTACTCCTTCACGTCTTGCATCCTCGATAAACTCAATCAGCACAATGCCGTTACGTACGACAATACCTGCCAAGGTCATTAAGCCCAACACGCCCATAAAAGTGATCGGTGTATTCAGGAGGAACAGGCCCAGAAATCCGCCCACGGCTGCCATATAAACAGTAGTCAGAATGATGAACGGGATCGAGAAGGAATAGAATTGCAAGAATATAAGCATGAAGATTAACAGAATAACGACAACATATAACCATCCTATTTCTGATAAAATGTCATCCTGACCTGAAATTTCTCCGCCGATTTCCCAAGAGTACCCTGGAGGGAATTTAATGTCTTCCAATTTAAGTTTCACATCATTCATGACTTCTGAAGCTGTACGCCCACGAACATCAGCATTTACAGTAATCGAACGTTTTAAATTATAATGGTTAATTTTTTGCGTTGCAAAGGATGGCTTTAATTCTGCCAATTGAGATAAGGGGATTTGAACACCATTCGCATTGGTCACATTTAATTGCTGAAACAAAATCTCAGGATTTGGGTCTGCTTGACTCAGTTTCAGCTTAATATTGATCAAATCTTTCCCCGTATCAAATCGGCTAAAGCTCACCCCATTACCCATTAATAAAAGTGTGCGTGTCAGATCATTATTGCTGACCTGATATTGATCCATCGCTTGTTTGATGATTTGAAAATCCAGCGTATAGCCTTCGTTTTCCATATCATCCTGAATGTCCTGCGTTCCTTCTATAGACATAATGCCTTCTTTTAACTGTTGAGACAAGGATCGTAGCTGATCCACATCATTTCCTAAAATCCGAATGGAGATCGGCTTGCCGAGAGGCAGCCCCACCTTGGCTATTTTCAGGGAGATGGATTGACCCGGATAACGATCTTTTAAGACGGTGGACCATTTTTCTGCCATTTCATCCGGATCGAACTCGCCTTCTTCCCCAACAATAGCAATTTGTCCTAAGGTTGTGCCTGTTTTGGCCTCAGCGGTCATATCTTGAAACAACGGAGGAGCATCGCCGCCAGCCGCATAGCTGATCGTACGCACATGAGGCTGTTGCTTCACCCATTTGGCAATATCCTCGGTGACCCGCTTGGTTTCTTCTATAGAAGTACCTGTCGTCATACGTACATTAATGCTTAATTGCGGATCGTTGGTTCTGGGGAACAGATCAATCGGAATAAAAGCAAGTATGCCGTACAGTGATGTGCTGATCAATAATCCTAATGCAGCATATAATCCAGGTCGCTTAATCACTTTAGGAATAAGCTTGTCGGCATATGCGTTACGAAGACCATCAATTTGTTTGCCTAGAAGTCCGGGCGGCTTCATGGTGGAGTTGTCTGACTTTTGGCTTCGTTGACCGTACCATTCTCTAAAAATCGGAATGACGGTAAAGGACATGAGCATGGAAGCCAATAATGTGAAAATAACAGCAAACGGTAACGGTTTGATAAAGGAGCCTGCATCGCCTGACATAAAGAACAGCGGGGCGAAGGAGGCTACTGTCGCCAAGGTTGCAGTCAGAATGGAAATGGAAACTTCCTTCGTTCCTTTTAGTGCGGCTATATTGGGACTTTCCCCCATCGTTAGCATCCTGCGCTCAATATTATCATTAACCACCACAGCATCATCGACTAGAATCCCCATTACAATAATTAAGCCAATGACCGTAACCTGATTCAATGTTATTCCGAGCATAGGGAGAATAATGAGACCTATGGCAATTGAAATAGGAATAGCCAGTGCCACAAAAGACGATGTAATCAGATTCAAGCCCAATGTACATACGATCACTACCGCCGCAATGGCAAACAGCAATTCACGGGTCAAACCATGAAAAATATGATCAATCCGATCAGTTTGTGAAAATAACGTATTCAACTGAAAGGTGTTAGGCAGATCTGGTTTTAACAACTGCATTTCTTCGTTTACTTTACTATAAATCGTGTCTACGTCAGAACCGGTGTTACCGTTAATCGTTAGTGTAATGGCTGGTTTACCATTAAAAAAAGCCATGTAGCTGCTGGTATTATGCGTAAGCAAAACGCTGCCGACATCACTGAGATATACAGGAGTACCACTTTCTGTTTTGGAAATAATGACTTTACTCAAATCCTGAGCATTTTGGGACTGCGTCACATTCATTCGGTACGTGCGTTCATCGTAATCCAGATTGCCTATCGGATATTGCTCATTTTCCTTTTGCACTGCACTCATAAGTTGTTCCCAGCTGATATGGTACTGCTGGAGCTTCTGTGCATCAATCTGAATTTGAACCTCTTGATCGGGTAATCCCTTAATCGTCACTTCTGATACACCGGGGACGGTTCTTAATTGATCTTTCCAAGACTTCACGAGATCATTTAATTGATATAATTCCTCCGCAGAGTCCCCTGTGATGGCGTAGGAATGAATAAATACTTTGTTCAAATCATCGTAAACCACAGGCTTTTGAGCATCTGTAGGGAGAGACGATTGGACATCGTTCATTTTTTTACGTAATTCATCCCAAGCTTCCTTGGCATTGGCGTTGCCTTCGGTTTCAATAATAATCGTCGACAGCCCATTTTCGGATGTGGAAGAAATCTTTTTAATATGGTTGATTTCTTTCATTTTTTGTTCCAAAGGCTTTGTAACCGTTTGTTCTACTTTTTGGGGTGTAGCCCCCGGATAAAGCGTCGTGACCATAGCTGTTTTCTTAATAATATCCGGCATTTCCTGCCGTGGAAGCTGAGCAACACTATACACCCCGGCTACAATGGCCATGATAAAAATAAAGAGGGTCAGTTTTTTCTTTCGGATAAAATATGCAATCATTTGCTGGTTCCCTCCGTGACCTGAAGAGGAAGCCCATTATAGATCAGGTTTACTCCGGTCGTAACCACACCATCCCCGACATTCAACCCCTTGGTAATTTCGAGCTTGTTGTTGGACATCTGACCGACATTCACGATGGTTTTTACCGCCTTGTTGTTCACCACTTTATAGACAAAGGTATCTGTACCGTTATTAATGACAGCCTTGGTCGGGAGCAAAATTTGCTCACTCTGGGTCAGTTGGCGGCCTGCCTTTACGACTTGTCCCGGGGCCCAATCATGCTGGGTGTTAGGAACAATCACTTCCACGTTGATACTGCCCGTATTGGTGTTGGTGGCTGGATAAATTTTGCTGACCGTTCCTTCTCTGTTTTCATCGTACAGTTGAAGCTGAACTATCTGACCTTGCTTCCAGTTTGTGATTTCATGGTCGGGAACAGGGAGCAACACCTTGAGCTTGTCGATTTGTCCGATACGGTATACGGGCTGTCCTGCGCTTGCCAATTGTCCCACCGTTGCCTTTTTCTCCAGAATAACGCCGGAAATCGGTGCTTTTAAAGCTGTCTTGGAGAGGGAAAGTTCGGCCTGCTTTTTGGCAATGACCGCTTGCTGGTATGCCGCAGCAGAGTTATCTTTGGAGGCTACGGCCTGTTCCTTCGCGGCGATGGCAGATTCTTTTCCGGCTTGGGCTTGCTGTAAACTGGATTCTGCCGATTGCCGATCTTCTAATGTTGCTCCCTCCTGGATTAAGGAGAGGGCTTCTTGTGCATCCTCAAGATCCTTGGTGGCATTGGTCAACGCGAGCTGCGCATTTTCATAATCGTTTTTGGTTGCAGCTCCCTGATCATATAAAAGCTTGGTGCGTTCAGCGGTAGCCTGTGCTTTAGTCAAAGCGGACTGTGCTCTTAGCACTTTGGTGCGCACCTGTGCTTTTTCCTGTTCTCTGGCTCCTTTATTCACTTTGTTAACTCCGGCCTGAGCTGCTGCCTTTTGCGCATCAGCGGATTGGATGGAGGCATCTGCGCTTGAAATGGCGGCTGTTGCATTTTTGATACCCGCTTGTGCTTCAAGAATGGCTGTATTGGCTTGCTCCAGTTGGAGCTGATAGCTGGATGAATCCAGCCTGGTCATAGCCTGCCCTTGGGATACGGAATCTCCCACATTTACAAGGGTATCGCGTATCAGTCCAGATAACTCGAACGATACAGTGGTGTCTTCATAGGGCTGTAGTGTGCCTGAAAGGTGAAAAGAAGTCAATAGCGGTTCTTTTTTTACAGTCATTGCTTCCACCTTTTGCTTTTGTTGTTCTGCTGCATCATGTTGACTCAATCCTGTAGAGGAGCAAGCTGAAGTTAACAAAAGGATGAATATGAAAGCTATGTAAAGAGTAAATTTCAACAAGATGATCGTCCTTTCTGATTTTATACCTTTGAGTTTATTTATAAACTATAAAGTTTATAAGCGGATTATATGACCAGATTTGTGGCATGTCAATAACAGGTTACAAAATAAAACGCTGATCAGGAGGATCAAAATGATTCGATTCAGGTCGATGGAGGAGCTGTGTGGATGAAACGTAAAAACGACCTTTCTCAAAAAAAGAGAAAGGTCGTTAAGGTAAAATATAAATCCGTCTAGCCTATTAATTTACGGAATAAGCTGCGTACAGCCCACTTGCGCTCACTTCGTTTTCGGTATTTGGGCAGAGAACGATAGACGGCAATCGACTGGTTAAAGGCTGCAGTGGCCTCATGCTTGCGTCCCAGCATTCGGTACATCAAGCCTGTCAGATAATAGCCTTCGCTGGAAGAGGACTGAATTTCCTGGAATTGCTGCAGATAGTGCAGTGCCTTATTTACGTCGTGTTCCTTAAAAGCTGCGGCTAAATGCAAATAGGGCTCGCCGTATTGCACCCGCGGGTTAATGTCCAGTGCCTTCAGTAAATGCTGCTCTCCATCTTCCAGATGGTTTGTGTGTACTTCAGCCGTTCCTCGTGCGTTCCAATAGTCGGCGGAATCTTCATAGCGGGATTGAATTTCCAATAGAAGTTCCAAAGCCTGATGGTATTTCTTGCTTTCGATCCAAATACGAGCCAAATCGAACTTGGCAGCCACATCGTTGGTATTTAGCGCAATCTGCTGACGCAGCCGTGCCGCGTTGCGTCTTCTTTTCCAGGGCTTGCTGATGCTGGGCAGTACACCCACAAAGCTGCGATCCAATATATAGATCACGATGAGCAGTACGATCAGTGCCAGAAACGGGTTGCCTAGCAAACTCCATAGTAGAGAAAAAATAAGAAATTTCCCAATCATTCTGCTCCCATCCTCCTGTACATGTAACCATCCATACTTTCCACATTATAGCATAGGTCACTTTAAGGGTCATTAGCAGGGTAAGGTTTCGAGGAGGATAGCTGAGGCGGACATTAGGGTAAATTTGAGAATGCCTTTTATCAGGCAATGACGTGTACTGATTTACTTCGTTCGACGATATCGGTTCGGAATCTTTTTTCAGCCCGTATCCAATTTTGAATCCATGTCGCAGTACCTATATAAGCAGCTCGGATGGGGAAGAATTAATACCTTTTGCCGCCTGAACGCAAACCGCAAGGGAGGCGTCCGGCAAAAGGCAATCAGAAGATCATGAATGTGGTGCTCTGGGTGGCATCATCAGGAACACCATGGCGGGAGCTGCCTGACTCTACTACGGGCTATGGAATAGCCTGCTGTTATCCGCTGCCCGGTTTGTCCTAGAACAGTCGGCGTGCAGTTACGAAACGTTTCTGCCATTTACCGTCAAGCGTGTCAAAATGAACGCCGCGTTCTTTGGAGAATGTATGCAGTAATTTGTTATTCCCCGCATAGATAGCCACATGGCCGATCTTCAGTCCGCGTGCGCTAAAGAAGAGCAAGTCGCCTTTGTGCAGCTCGTTTAGCCCGACCTCCCGGCCTTCTTTAGCCTGATCGTAAGAGGCACGGGGGAGGTCGATGGAGAGCGTATGTCGGAACACTTCCCCCACAAAAGAAGAACAATCAAAGGTCGATGTCTGGCCGGTTGCTGCGCCGAATTCATAAGGGGTACCAAGAAATTTCTCGCCGTAGGCGATCAGTTCATCTCCTTGCTGTTCGGCCAGGGATGGGCTGGTATAATCGCTGTATTTTGGTTTTGCCGATATGTAGCCGGTCAGGTTGTCTTTAGTACGCACTTCCAGCCAGAGGGCATTGACCTCTCGGATGACCTGAACCTTATCGCCGCTTGGAATAAGCCGCAGGGAAGGGGAAGCTCCTGATGAATCCGGCTTGCTGCGCAGGTTGACCCCGGAAAGGACGGTTGTGAAAAAATCGTCCTTGGAGACAATCCGGATTGTCTGGGTTAGGGCGTCCCACTTCACTGTGCTCCCAAGCGCTTCGCTTACAAAGCGTAGTGGAACCATCGTGTTGCCCTTAATAATCTGTCCGGGAATATTCAGGGACAGCGGGTTGCCGTTCAGGGTTGCAGAAAGTTCTCCGATGTGGTAGGTCAGCACCGTGTTGCTTTTGGTTGCCGTTACGGTTTTGCTGGCTCCGTCCCAGGAGAGCCTGGCTCCTTGCGCCTCAAACAACTGGCGCATGGGGACGAGCGTTGTCCCATCTAGCAGCAGCGGCTGGGCGGCAAGCTGAAGCGGGCGGTCATCCACATAGACGGTCGTCACCGGATTCAGTGGCACCGACTCCGCATAAGACGGGTTCGCCTGGAGCAGCGATACACCCAGCAAAGCCATTATTACTCCCTTTTTCATTGTCATGCTGTCATCACCTCGTTGTTAATATGTTCATCTAAGTTGTACGAGACTGCCTTTGATTAGTTGTGTACCAAATATTGGGGTGATTCAAAAAAACAAAATAAACAAAAATAAAACAAAATATAATATAATATAATATAATATAATCTGTGTTTTATTATTGACATCAAAATTAAATAAAGGCAAAAATATATATGTGAAATATTTCACTTTATAAAAATAATTCTTTTTTAGCGAGTCATCAAGAAGTGAATCCTTTAGGAGGCCGATTTTTATGAGCGCACATGTATTTTTTGTACCGTCTATCAATCTAATGGGAAAAGGCTGTTTGCATGAAGTTGGACCGTATATAAAAGAACTGAATTTAAACAAAGCACTGGTCGTGACGGATAAGTTTTTGATGAAAAGCGGTATTGCAAGCAAGGTCACATCTTTACTGGATGATATTGGACTGGACTATGCAGTATACGATAAGGTCAAACCCAATCCGACCTGTAAAAATGTACATGATGGCGTTCAGTTTCTGCAAGAAAACGGCTGTGACTTTTTAATTTCCATTGGCGGAGGATCACCACAGGATACGGCTAAGGGAATCGGCATTATTGCAACCAATGGGGGACATATAACCGAATATGAGGGCGTTCATAAATCCAAGCATAAATCGCTGCCTATTGTCGCTATTAATACCACGGCAGGAACATCTGCTGAAATTACGATCAATTATGTTATTACGGACGAAGAGCGCAAGGTCAAAATGGTTATGGTTGACAAGAATAGTGTAGCTACGATTTCGGTCAACGACCCTGAACTGATGGTGGATAAACCCGCCGCGTTAACGGCAGCTACAGGCCTGGATGCTTTGACCCATGCGATTGAAGCTTTGGTTACTCCAGGTTCCTATCCTGTAACGGATGCGACCGCGTTGGCAGCAGTAGAGATTATTTTTAATCATTTGGCCCGTACAGTGAGTAACGGTCATGATATAGAAGCACGTGAGCAAATGGTTTTCGCTATCTTCTTGGGTGGACTTGCATTTAACAATGCCGGCTTGGGTTACGTTCATGCTATGGCCCATCAGCTTGGCGGCGTATACGATTTGCCTTATGGTGTTAGCAATGCCATGCTGCTGCCGATTGTGGAGAAGGAGAATGTTAAGCATGTACCAGAGAAGTTTCGTGCCATCGCTAAGGTCATCGGTTTTGAAGATAAGGGGAAAACGGATAAGGAATGCGCAGCTTATGTCATCCAAAGAATCAAAGACCTGTCGAAGGAAGTCGGGATTCCTTCCAAGCTTTCTGAACTGGGTGTAAATGAAGTGGATTTGGATCTGCTCACCGAGAACTCGATGAAGGATGCTTGCGCTCCGGGCAATCCGTTCATACCTAGCAAAAAACAAGTCATCGAGATGTTTAAGAAAATTCTTTAAATAAAAGCTGTAATTATGTTGTTATATAAAACGTGCTCAATTTCCCAAACTGGAGCATTTCCTGAGTGTGTTAGTAGAAGCAGGTATAGACATCTTCCATTGCTCAACGCGTCGCTTTTGGGTACAAAAATTTGAAGGTTCCGATCTGAGCTTTGCCGGATGGGTGAAGAAACTGACTGAGAAAACAACGATTACGGTTGGCTCTGTAGGTCTGGATGAGGAATTTGTGAGTCTCTATAATGTTTACACCATTTAAGCACTGTCTGCAAAAAGCACTTGATATATATAGATGTCTATGCAATAATACTGATATGTTAAAAAATAATGCAGCCGCACTGATAGGAACGATCAGAGATTCGATCAACAAATTGATTGTGTCTGAGCTCGAATCCTATGGAGTTGAAGGGATTGTACCTTCCCATGGTGGAATATTAATGTTCCTTTATCAAAAGGACGGGCTTTCCATCAAGGAATTAACGCAAAAAATTTCTCGCCAGCAGCCCACAGTCACGGTTTTGGTCGACAAGCTAGTGAAGCTGGGATATGTCGAAAGAAAAAAAGAAGGGGAGGATAGCAGAGTAACCCTCATTTATCTTACCGATAAGGGGAAAGAGCTGGAGCCTGTATTTGAAGTGATCTCCAACAAATTAAAAGAGATCATATATGGTGGTCTCAAGGATGAAGAAAAAGAACAACTGGAATATCTGCTGGAACATGTAAAAAACAGATTATAAATTTTTTTAGATAAATGTATAGATATCTATATGTAAGTCAAAATAACATTAAAACATCTGGAGGTAATTGAAATGAAACATCTTATCGTCTATGCTCACTCTAACGCTGAAAGCTTTAACCACGCTATTCTGGAAACAGTCGTAAATGCTTTGAAGGAAAAAGGCGATGAAGTCGTTGTACGCGATTTGTACGCACTTGATTTTCAACCTGTATTAAAACCTGAGGATACTGCTGCTATGAGAGCCGGGCAAACTCCAGCCGATATCAAGGTAGAGCAGGAACACATCACACAATCCGATACGATTACATTTATTGCTCCGATTTGGTGGACAGGTCTTCCGGCTATCCTGAAAGGCTACGTTGATCGTGTATTTGCCTACGGCTTTGCGTATACGTCTGGTCCGGAAGGGATTCAAAAGCTTCTTACAGGTAAAAAGGGTTTTATGGTGAATACACATGGTACACCGAACGAAATTTACGATAGAATCGGGATGACGGCAGGATTGAAAATCACTTCGGATACGGGTATTTTTGATTTCGTTGGCATTGAATCCGTCGGTCACTTGCTGCTTGGAAGTATCGGCTACCTTGATGAAGATGGCTATAAAGGACTGTTGAAACAAGTCCAAGATACTGTTAAATCGGTGCTATAAAGTTAGTTTTTATTGTTCAAAAACGTAAGGCAGTCATCAAATGATGAAGTGCTCCCTGTCAAGTAGACAGAGTAAAAAAACAAAATCATCAGTGTTCAATCCTCTCGGTTATCAAAGCCGAGAGGATTATTTTTTCTGTCGTTAAGCTGTTCGTCGATATTCGTTAGGAGATAAACCGTTTAGTCGTTCGGTGTACCGATCATTATTGTAATAGCGCATATAGGTTTTTACACTGTGCAGGAGATCGTCGTATGTGTCATACTTCTCCAGATAATAGCTTTCTGCTTTAAAGGTACCCCAGAATCGTTCAATCGGTTGGTTATCCAAGCACCGGCTTACACGAGACATACTTTTCTTAAATGGGTATCTCTCTTGAAGTCGTTTGTATTCAACCGAAGTATACTGAAAGCCTCGATCACTGTGCAAAAGCGGCTTAGTACCTCGGTTTCTTCTGCACGCTTTCTTTACAGTACCCATAACAAGCTCATTGTTATTGGAATGGCTTAAAACCCACGAAACAATCGAGTTGTCATATCCATCAATAATGGCACTCAGGTAGGCCTTACGACCATTCAACGTACTTCAGTTCGGTCACATCGGTGCACCACTTTTGATTTGGGGCATCCGCTTGGAATTCTCGGTTCATGACATTCTCAGCGATATGAAGGGCTGGAGCTTTCACGTAATTTAGCCGCTTTTTGCGAATTACTGCCTTGATTTCAAGTGCGCGCATGATACGGTAATACCGTTTGCGATTGTAGTTCTTTTTCAGCTTACGATTCAGCTGAGTACGCATTTGGCGATAACCCAGTATCCCCTTTCGCTTGTCATAGCGACGTTTGACTTCCTTGGCTAGTGCAATATTTTCGAGTTCTCTAGTGGATGGCGTCCATTTTAGCCACTTGTAATAGGCAGATCGGGCGATTCCTGCGAGCTCACAGAGCTTTGTGATCAAATATCCTTCTTCAGCGTGTAGCTCTTTAATTGCTTGATAGATGTCTACATGCCGAATGAAGGTTAGCGTATATTTCTTCGCCGGATCTCTGCCAACTTTTTTGCAAGTGCGTTCTCCATTTCAAGGTACTCATTACGCGCTTCGAGTTCCTTAATCCGAAGCTTTAGTCGTTCCTGCTCATCTAGCTCCTCTAGTGGCTTCTTACGCCCCCGATTATCTTGTAAGGCTTCCTGACCACTAGCTTTATATTTACGAACCCATGCGTATACCTGCTGGTAAGAGATACCATATTTGTCGATCGCCTTCTGGTAATCTAAATCATTGGCGACGGTGAATTGTACTATTTCGATCCGTTCTTCGTATGTCGTTTTGCGTCCTTTATTCATAAGAGGGGCTTCTATCCTTTTCCGAGTTGGTTTCATTTTCACCCCTTTAGTATACTTGGCAATCCAAGTCTCTAACACACTTTTACTCGAAATATGGTATTTTTTCGCCACCTCTCGTACGGAGTATTCCCCGAGAGTACGTCTTGAATAGCAGATAGTTTTAGCTCCTTAGAATAAGACTTCCACCCTTTGGATGCTCTTAATCCTTCTTCTCCATCTGCTTGATATTTTCTTATCCATTCGGAAACCGTGTTTTTATGGACACCTAATTGTTTCGCCTCATGGTTGGGATTGGATTCATATCGCAGGCAGCGCCTTACGGCATTTAACTTTAGTTCATATAAAATCGGGCTTCTTTTGAACATTACAAAAACTCCCATCATGGTAGAGGTAGAAGTCTTTGTTTTTTCTACTGTCTACTATGATGGGAGCATATCATTCCTACTGGTTGGCCTTTTCTTCTATATAAGCTGACTCTGTATGCATTATGGAAGCGTAAATGCTTTTTATTTTTTTGCTTAAAATAAAAAGGATATTCCATTAACAATAACAATATAATAAAAAACGATATTAATTTATTGTTAAACAATAAATTATGTGTTAAAGTCGTTTTATAATTAAATTAGCGAGGTGCTCTTAATGAAACGGAGAACAACACTCTTTTTGAAGATGGCTGTTATTCTTATTGGAATCCCAATTCTTGCTTTGTGCATATTTTTAGTGCCTAAGATCGGGAATTTTGCTGGAGAATTGTATCCAGATATCGCTTATATGAAATCTCTCGTTTTAATCGATATGTACGCAGCAGCGATACCTTTTTACTTTGCTCTGTATCAAGCTTTTAAACTTTTAAGCTATATTGATAAGAACCAAGCGTTCTCGGAATTATCCGTCAAGGCTTTAAAGAATATAAAATACTGTGCCATCACAATCAGTACCTTGTACCTGCTAGGTATGCCACTCTACTATCTCATGGCGAGGAGAGCTGACCCTCCAATTATCACAGTCACCGGATTGGTCATTATTTTCGCTTCTATGGTGATCGCCGTTTTTGCTGCTGTTCTCCAAAGACTTTTACAGGAAGCTATAAATATAAAATCAGAAAATGATTTAACGATCTGAGGTGAATAGCATGGCAATTATCATCAATATTGATGTGATGTTAGCAAAACGAAAAATGAGCGTAACGGAGCTTGCGGAGAGGGTTGGAATTACTATGGCCAATCTTTCCATTCTGAAAAATGGGAAAGCAAAAGCGGTTCGTTTTTCAACATTAGAAGCGATATGTAAGAATTTGGATTGTCAGCCAGGTGATATTTTGGAGTACAAAAGCGACGAAGACACTCAATAAAAACAGACAACAAATTTATTGAACTAACGGAGACGTTAGTTCAACATCGAAGGGGCAGCCGCGCGGCTGCCCTTCACTCAGCTAACGGGACACGTTAGTTCAATGGAATAGCGACAGTCTAGTCTTTATTTTCTCGGCCTTAGCTGTCGCTGTTCCAATTTCTAAGGTCAGTCTATCCTGAAAATATCACTCCGTAGAACACCTAA